>CAYGMR010000110.1:0-2448 GCA_964350725.1 uncultured Ardenticatenaceae bacterium
GCGGTATCTTTGTGGCTGTCGGTGGCGGCGGTCCAGATGTTGGTGGCGGTCCTATTGCGGTTGCTGTTGGCATAGGGGGGGATGTTGGTGCTGGTGGCGGTTGTGTTGCGAGTACGGCCGTTGCCGTTTGGGTGGGCGTTGAGGTTGGTGTGGCTGAAGGTGTGCTGGTGGCTGTTGCGGTTTGGGTGGCAACGGCCGTTGCTGTTTGTGTGGGTGAAGAAGTTGGGCTTGCAGTCACAGTTGCTGTTTCTTGTGGAGTGGCTGTGCTGCTGGGTGTTGCCGTCGCTGAGGCGGTTAACGTTACGGTTGGCGTTAATGTGTGGGTGGGAGACAGGTTGATGATAACGGCCGCAACCTCTGTTAATTGAGGTCGATCAGGCGTGGAAGATGGCACTGGCGTATTTGTTGGCGCTGCTTGTGCAAATGCCTGTGTTTTATCATTTTGATTGATGAGCCAGAAACCAGCAATCGCTAACAAGAAGAGCAGTAACACAGCAGCGAAAATACGCACACCATGGTTAGGGGCGAATGCCGCTGTTTTGGTGGGAACCCAAAACCCTTTGCGTAAAGTCAAATTTGGGGGTTTATGGCTCTCGGTAAATTGAACGTAAACCGGACAGTTAGTATGGCGCGTATGAAGACAAAACTCGTCCTGATATTCTAGGTCAAGCAGAGTGGGTTTTGCTGTTGCGTGACAACTGCCATCTTGTGTACGAAATAATGTTTTTGTGACTGGATCACCAATAAGACCGAAATACGGGCAACCGTGAAAATCATATGGATTGTTTTGAGTTGGCAAGTCTTGTTCCATTACTGTTCGCTACGCTCGTTTTTACATGCATTTACCAATACAGAGTCAATCATTATGTTGCTTTTAGTGTGAACCATACAACTTGCGAGTGGACTTACACATGAAAAAAGTATGGTTGGTGGAACTCGCTCGATTTGTGTTCCTCTTACCTCACCCATTTTGCCTGATCTATCGATTACAAGCCATAAACGTTGGGTGAAGAACAGGGCGTTTGCATACTCATTCTTATAGGCTTCTTTCGCCACGAATTGCACGCATTGCACGAATTTTAAGCATTGAAACCATCCAAATTCGTGTAAATCAGTGAAATTTGTGGCAGAAATCTGGAGTATGCCTAGGGTGAAGAACTGCCATTGACGAAACGGCCGTTTCCCGCTTTAATTTTGAATGTGAAATCAATGATTTAGTTTAGAGGAGACCCTTCATGATCGACACCGATGGCAAATTCTATCTTGGACGACAATTTGATTCTGAAGTTGGCGAGACAACACTAGACCCGCTGTTGTATGATCCCGATGATCTCACGACCCATGCTGTTGTTGTCGGTATGACTGGTTCAGGCAAAACCGGTCTATGTATCGATCTGCTTGAAGAGGCAGCTCTCAATGATGTGCCCGCGATCATGATCGATCCCAAAGGGGATATCACCAACACCTTATTACATTTTCCTGAACTGCTGCCGGCCGATTTTGCCCCTTGGGTAAATGCAGATGCAGCACGCCGTGAAGGCAAAAGTGTTGATGAAGTTGCTGAAGCAACTGCAAATTTGTGGCGTAATGGTCTGGCTAAGTGGGATGTCACACCGGAACGCATTCAGGCCTTGAAAGATGGCCCGCGTTTTGCCGTCTATACACCTGGCTCGGATGCTGGCTTTCAGATTAGTATTTTGGCATCCCTGACTGCTCCGGATATTCCTTGGGAGAGCAATAGAGAGCTTTTACGTGAACAAATTTCTGGTACAGTTACGGCGTTGTTGGGTTTGATTGGTCTGAAAGACATCGATCCTGTGCGCTCGCGTGAACATATTTTGTTGGCCAACATCTTTGAAAATGCATGGAGTCAAGGTGAAGATTTGGATTTGGGCAGTTTGATCATGCAAACTCAAAATCCGCCATTTGAGAAGTTGGGCTTTTTTGATGTCAACACTTTCTTCCCTGAGAAATCGCGTTTTGAATTGGCGATGATGCTTAACAATATTATGGCCTCGCCGGCATTTCAGGCCTGGATTGAAGGTGAGCCGCTAGATATTCAACAAATGCTTTATGAGGCAGACGGCCGTCCACGCCATACCATTTTCTACATCGCCCATTTGAGCGATGCGGAACGCATGTTTTTTGTCACGCTGCTTTATGCGGCTGTTGAAACCTGGATGCGTTCACGCAGCGGTACAACCTCCTTGCGTGCCCTTGTTTATTTCGATGAGATATTTGGTTATCTACCACCGGTGGGTAATCCACCTTCGAAAGAACCGATGCTGCGCATGCTTAAACAAGCCCGTGCTTTTGGTGTAGGGATGGTGCTTGCTTCCCAAAATCCGGTCGATATTGATTACAAGGCGCTATCTAATGCGGGTACCTGGTTTATTGGCAAGTTGGGCACAGAGCAGGATAAACAACGTTTGTTGGATGGGCTGTCGA
>CAYGMR010000110.1:2458-4620 GCA_964350725.1 uncultured Ardenticatenaceae bacterium
GGGGAGGGTCTGGATAAAAGCGAATATGATGATTTGATTTCTTCTTTGGGTAAGCGTGTGTTTTTGCTGCGTAATGTGCATGAAAAACACCCCGTCTTGTTCCAGACTCGTTGGGCGATGAATTATTTGGCTGGCCCGATAACCCGTCTGAAAATTCCGGCATTGAATGCCTTGGCTGGTGTGGCCCCAGAAGCGGCACCAGAAGCGACAACGGCCGTTGCCATCCCTTCAACTGTCGCCACATCTGAACCGGAGCCCGAAATCCAATTGCCCGGCCATGAAACGCGCCCTGTTGTACCCAGGGGCATTGAAGAATACTTCCTGCCCAATAACTTGACCTTATCTGAAGCTGAACGGGTAGACGGCCGTTCCCTCGCCCCCGAAGCCGAACAGTATGGCATATTGTACCGACCCGTTTTGTTTGCACAGGCCGAAGTGCAATTTACCAATCGCAAATATAATCTTGATGAAGAAATCGCTGTTGGTGTTTTGGTCGAAGAGCCTGATAAGCGTGGCAATATTCATTGGGAAGAATTTGTGGGCAATAAAGTTGATCCACGTGGCTTGGACAGAAGCCCTGCAGCCAACGCCCGCTTTACAGCCTTAGAAGCACCGCTTTCTGATAGCAGAACTTTGCGCAGCATAAAAAGCGACTTTGCCGATTGGATTTATCGGGAAATTGAAGTAATCGTGCGTGCCAATGAGAACCTGGATGTTTATGCAGGCCCTGATATTGCGGAAGAAAAGTTCCGCGACATGTGTGTGGATGCGGCCGAAGATAAACAGGAGGTAGAGGTTGATAAATTGGAAGCTTCTTACGAGCGCAAAATTAATGCCTTGAAGAAAAAGTTAGAGCGTGAAGAACGTGAACTGCGTGAAGATGAAGCCGAACTATCGCGACGTAAACAAAATGAGATGACTTCCTATGCTGAAACTGTTTTTAGTTTATTCTCAAAACGCAAACGCAGCATTTCAACTGCCATGAATAAACGCGGTATGTCGGCGCGTGCCAAAGAAGATGTAGAAGAATCTAAGGAAGAAATTGCTACCTTGCAGCGTGAACTGGAAGATTTGCAAGAAGAATTAGAAGAGCGTCTAGAAGAAATCGAAGCAAAATGGACTGAAGTCGCTGCAGATACTATTGAAATCGGTGTGTCACCGTACAAAAAAGATATCAACATTGATTTATTTGGGGTGGCTTGGTTACCTTACCATCTGATTCTAGAGGGCGATCGCTTCCAAGAGTTGGTAGGCTGTGCATTTGAGTCAAATTAGACGAATATCCTATGGTAGATTTATGCGTCTGATTTGTAAGTTTAGGCAGATGGTTATAATCGTTTGCCTGTTAGGTTTAGTCGGTTGTGTGGACACGGCCGTTCTACAAGATTCAATCGGACAAGCGGTAGAAGGGGTAATGACGGTTGAGACTGTTCCGACAGTAACGACAATGCCCTCCATCCCGACGGTAAACCCTGATCCGATTGTGCTTGTTGAAGACACGGCCGTTCCCTGGTACGAAATCTATTTCACTGATCCAGATTGTGTGCCGAATGATCAACGTGCTGGTGGCTTGGATGAAATGTTAGCCGCCGAAATCCTGGCCGCGCAAGAATCTGTTGATGTCGCTGCCTTTGACCTCGACTCAGAACCGATTGTGAATGCGCTTATCGAGATGGAAAAACAGGGTATCCCCGTGCGCGTGGTCACCGACACGACCAATGCCGATCAAAGTTCCATTCGGCGCTTGCGCCGCAACGGCATTAGCGTGCCCGAAGACAAACGCCGCGCCTTGATGCATAACAAATTTATGGTGATAGACGGCCGTATCGTGTGGACAGGTTCCATGAACTACACCAGCAATGGTGTCTATTGCAATAATAATAATTTGGTGCGTTTTGACTCACCCGAATTGGCCCTCAACTACATCACTGAAATGGACGAGATGTATATTGATCGCAGTTTTGGACCAACCTCACCAGAAAACACACCCAGTACCAGATTAAATATCGAAGGCGTCACCGTTGAGAATTATTTTGCGCCAGAAACTGAAATTTCCCCTTTAATCGGCCGTCTGGTGGCGCGTGCCGAAGAAGAAATTTTGTTTATGGCTTTTTCCTTCACCGACACTGTTATCGGTGAAGCCCTATTGGGTCGAGCAGATG
>CAYGMR010000110.1:4703-10639 GCA_964350725.1 uncultured Ardenticatenaceae bacterium
CTGTTAGGCTCGTTTAACTTTTCCGAAAGTGCCAATTACAAAAACGACGAGAACCTCGTCATCGTCCATGACCCCGAATTTGCGGCGCAATTTGTCGCAGAGTTTGAACGGGTTTGGCAAGAATCACAACCTGATACATGATGCATATTGAGTAATTGTGTGAGGCGTGTGTACTGCCAACGGCCGTTACTTTGTGAGTAACGGCCGTTTTTGTTTGCCTAACTTTGTAACGCCCACACCGTTTGGCTGGTTTGGCTTAATTTGCGACCCAACCAGTGAAATTGTTTTGGGTGTTTATCGCTCCTTGTCCATCGCATCAATCACAGAATTTGATACGCGGTAGATTTCATCTAGCGTGGAACCACATGCTTTTTCAATGCGTGCCACACGCTTCTCAAATTGTGACAACGCAAAATCGGTGAAATCCGATTCTTTTAAACCAAAGGGAACCGGATCATAAAGCGCAAATACATCGCCAACCACGCCCAACGCCGGTATCAACAGCGTGTTCATCGTCTCCTCAAACACATCCCATAAGCTGTTGTCGGCAGCAATCAACCGCGACAGAAGAAACACACCGTAAGCGATATGGCGTGACTCATCCAGTTTCAGCAAGCGCACACCAGCGCGTTGACCGGGCATAATATCTTGTTTTTCCAATACAGTGAAATAGGCATGGTAGCCAGTTTCGGCGAGCATACCTTCAACGACCATATTGTAGACAGCGGAAGCACGTACCTGTGCCGCCGGCGAAGAATCCTCCCATAACGCTTGTAATGCCTGTGGTAAAGCCTGATAAAAGACGGTATGGTAATTTTCAGTGTGATAATGGGTCAGGTCAAAATCGGTGCTCACAATGTCTGTGGCTATAACTTCGCTGAGAAAACGATTGAAAAAATCAACATGTTTGGCTTCTTCATACAGAAACGAAGTCAAAAACATCTCTTCTTCCAAGCGGCCTTCTTTAGCGATTGCCATGATTAAGGGCAGCAGGTCGAGTGTTACCGCTTCTTCGCCAGCCTGAAACATAGCAGTCAGGCGCAGCAGTAAATCTTGTTCTTCAGGTTGTAGACGCTGCCAATCTGCTTTGTCCTGGCTGAAATCGATCTCGCTGGGATTCCAGACCCCCAGTTTTTTAGCTTTCTCGAACAGGCGCATGGGAGGGATGTCGCGGCGTAGGCCGTGGGTTGTGGTTTGGAAAGTTTGGTGGGGCATTTTATCTGTCCTTTGTTTTTTGGTTGCTGGTTGCAAGGAAGCGGCCGTTAGACTTTGCCACTTTACTACTCTACCACCTTGCCACATCAAGAATTTAACAGATGGTGGACAGAGGTCAAGCGTTTGCCGATTCTGAATGCTTGCTCATCAGATTTGCTTGCTTTTGATTGACAGCGATAGAATTCAGTAAAATCGAGTGAAAATCTAGGAGGCTTTTCTAAGCATTCATTTTGAGAAAAGCACAAATAAAACTATCTATGAACAATATTACAAAAAAAGCGGGTAAATCTCACTGGTTGATTGTTTTGATCATTGCGCTGCTGTTGGTGAGCTGTAGCACAGACACTGTACCTGAGGAAGTGGCGCCGGAATCGGCAACGGCCGTTGCTATGCAACCAGTCGCCACAGAAGTTAAGGCCACCTGGACGGCCGTGCCAGCTATTATCGAAGGTGCGGAGGAAGTCGAGCCGACAGATCCTCCGCCGCCTACAAATACGCCGCTGCCAACGAGTACGGCCGTGCCTGCCACCGACACACCTGAGCCAACAGCTACTGATACACCGGAACCAACTGCAACGGCCGTGTCAGCGACAAACACACCGCTGCCAGCCCCCGTCGCCACACAACCCCCTGTGCCCCCGACGCTGCCCGCTGAACCGGTATTGGGTGTTAATTTATTGCCAAACCCCTCTTTTGAAGAAGGCCATTACAACCAAAATGGAATTCCCGAATTGCAACTGCCCAATGGTTGGCGTTTAGAATGGGATGAAAGCCCCACTGGGCAAGGCACCGAATTGTGGGATGTCTATGTACGCCCGGAAGTGCGGGTGTTATCGACTGCGTTTTTGCCGCCAAGCGAGCACAAACTGTATATCTATAATGGTAATTTCACTGTAAAGGCATTTAAGGGCTCTGGTGCTGTCAATTTCAAACTGCTCACAGACGTGACATTGGAACCAGGAACCTATTTTATTGAGGCCAAAATGTTTGCCGACATTGTGCAGGGTTGGTCTGACGGCCAAAAAGTGTGGGCCGGCGATCCAGACTCCGCTCAATTCCGCTTCTTAGTGGGCGATGGCGGCACGAACTGGCAATCACAACGGTTTGGACAAATTAATGTCCACAACTGGACTTTCACGATTGATGAGCCCCAAACCATAACCGTAGGTATTGGTTTGCGTGGCATATATGCTATCGCTAATAATGGTTGGTTTATTGATGATTTGTCTTTGCGTCGAGTTGAATAAAAGAGTGCGCAACTTTTTATCTGCCCTCACGTAACGATTAATTAGAGGTATAATTTTTAGAGCTTTCCGTTTACGGCCGTTTACCTAAGCGTGCCGCAAAAATGGTGTAACCAAGGAGTTGTGTGATGAACGCAGAACAAACCCCCGAAAATGAAGAGATCAAAGAAACTATTGATATTCCGGTTGAAGAAGATATCGACGACCTGAAAGATGAAGAAAAGAAAAAGCAAGACAATGCCGCTGAGAACTTTGATGTGGTTGACGAACTGAAGAACTTGGGACGTCAATTTGCTGAAGCCTTAGACGCGGCATGGAACAGTGAAGAGCGTCAGCGCATTGAGAGTGAAGTGCGCGAAGGTGTACATTCATTCGTTGATGAGGTTGATAAGGTTTTTCGTGAAGCCAAAGAAAGTGATGCTGCTGCTAAGGTAAAAACCGAAGCTGCTGGCGCTAAAGAAAAAGTGGGATCCAGCGACATCGGCCAAAAAGCAGTAGGCGGTTTTGTGATGGGTTTGCGTTGGTTGAGTGATGAATTAGGGCATTTGGCTGACCAATTTAACGCAGCAGAAAAAGCACCCGAAGATGTTGAGCCGGTGGTAGATGACGCACCAGTTGATGAAGTGCCTGTTGAAGAAACGGCCGCTGCCGCAGCTGAAGAAGAATCTGCTGAAGATACTGTTTAAAATATAAATGTGGGTGTTGTACACCCATTGTACTGAACCTTCGTCGGCAAACTTATTAATAGTACGCAGAAGACCGCGGATTTTTGCCACGGATTTGCACAAGCTTGTGCTAATCCGTGGCTGAAAATTACACTTATGCGAAATGTGCAAACATAGTGACGAATTTAGATCCTTTTCATTTGTGTAATTCGCGGCAGATTTTTCTGGCTTGTCCAAGTTAAGACTTTTCCGATAGCCTGCTAGAATAAGTCATTGTTTACGGCCGTTTTTCCATCCCCTGATAATCCATCAAATAGGTCTAATCGGCCCATGGTATAATCGACACTCGTCAGATAGTGTTCTGCAAGATTTATTTTGTTCACCTATGCGTTACAAATGTAATAATATAAAAAACACGTCGGTTGTGTTTTCAGCTATTGAAAAAGAAAGGACAGAACATGCCACCAATTTTTAAGAGCGATCGAATACGTCTAACCCCCATCACCAATGATGATTTACCCCAACTTGCCGACTGGCTTTCTGATTTTGGATTACAACGCCTTGTCAATCCTGGTATGAGCATGCCGCATGATGCGGATGACTATTTGAACCCGGATAGCTGGTTTCAAGCTGATCTCAAGAATGAAAAATCGCGTTTGTTTGCGATTCGCACATTGAAAGATGATGTTTTTATTGGTACGTGCGCCCTTATCAACCTAAACATGTTTACACATTGTGCTGAAATCGGGATTAACCTGGCGCATCCAGAGTACCGCAGCAAGGGATACGGCGGCGAAATCATGCAATTGCTTATGCGCTATGGATTTGAGCAATTTAATCTTAATCGCATCAACTTGAGTGTGATGGGTTTTAACACGCGTGCGCTGCGCTTGTACGAACGTCTCGGCTTCAGGCGCGAGGTCGTTGAGCGTGAACTTTTCTTCCACGACGGCAACTATTTCGATGGGCTTTTAATGGGCATTTTACGCACAGAATGGGAGGAAAATCATGTTTAAGTCACTTGTTAAAGGGGATGAAGTTCGGCATGGCAAGCAGGTGTTCTTAGATACGCTCTCAAAAACGGTGCTTGACGAATTTGAAGACATCCCACTTTCAGAGAAGATGCTCATCCAGCTTAATGATGGCAGTGTGCCGATTTTTCCAATGACAGCAAAGGAAGTCGTTGCGTCGTATAAAAGCAGCGGCGAATTACTGTTTGCTTTGCGTCTTATTAACGCTCAAACCTGTATTGGGAGCTGTCGCCTCGCGGATATCGACTGGCAAGCACGGCGTGCACAACTTTTCATTGGCATTGTAGATGAAAGACATTTTACGCTAGAGATTTTGACGGATGTCATTCAAACAATGTTGCAATTTGTTTATTGGGAAGCAAATCTGAACCGTATTGCTGTGCATTGTGTTGAGGATCATGTGCTCATGCAAGCCGCGTTAGAGCAGGTTGGTTTCACAAATGAAGGACGTTTTCGGCAGGAAGCTTATCGCAACGGCCGTTCCCTGGACAAAATCATCTTCAGTAAATTACAGCGCGAGTGGTCGGCTACTAATGACATGGAGATTTAACGATGTGTTATACGTAGGTTAGAGCATGCCATCGCGCTTGCCGGACAGCAGTTAACAGGCTATCTTTCTGCGCATGTTTGTACAACGACTTCTTTTTTGGGGACTGATCGTCCTTTTTTTATGCGCTTGTGGAGGTGTGGAAACGGCCGTGTCCACACCTATCCCAACTCAACCGGCAGCCACACACACAGCAACGGCCGTACCCACAACCCCACCAACAGCGACTAGGCCGCCTACGCCACAACCTGTTATTGCGACAGAAACGGCCGTTGGCACCCCAGGAAAACCCGACTTACGCTATCTACAAGCCGCCATCGAACAAACCCTGGCTGATTTTGACGGCTTTAGCAGCTATGTCGTCATTGACTTAGAGAGCGGCGCTCAGATCGCCCGCAATGCCGATGTTGCTCTGGCTGGCATGAGTCTGATCAAAATTCCGATATTAATCAATACCTATCGTGTTTTAGATAATCCGCCAGATATTGAACAAACCAAGCTCATCACCCAAACCACAGGGCTGTCCAGCAACTTCGCCGCCAATTTGCTGCTGCGTACGATTTCCGAGCAAAACGACGCCTATGTTGGTGCTGATATTGTCACCCAATCCATGCGTGATCTGGGTATCTATAACACATTCATCGCTGTGCCCATCGACTTAGACCCGCGCCCCGATCGGCTCAACACCTACCTAACTCCCGCAAACCAGCGCACCGATATCACCACTTATGCCGACCCCTTCCGCCAAATTACAATTGGCGACATGGCTCAACTCTTGCATATGATCTATGCTTGTGCCCAAACCGACAGCGGACTGCTGCGTGAGACATATCCCGACCAGATTAGCAGCCAAGAATGCACAGAAATGCTAACCATGTTGCAGCTTAACGAATTGGCACAATTATTGGAACTGGGCATCCCAGAAGAGGCGGTTTTCGCACATAAGGTTGGCTGGATCGACGATACACATGGCGACGGTGGCATCGTATTCTCAGAAGGTGGCGATTACATCATTGCCATGGCCTTATTCGCGCCTGAATGGTTGGAATGGGATGATAGTGCGCCTTTATTTGAGGAAGTTTCGCAGCTGACTTATGCCCATTTCAACGAACCAGATATTTATACCGGCCAAGAATTACCACCAGAACCGACAGCAGAACCCGCAACCCCGCAGCCAGATTTACCCCATGCCATCGTCACCAATACACAAGGTATTGGGCTGACAGTACGTGAT
>CAYGMR010000110.1:10675-13055 GCA_964350725.1 uncultured Ardenticatenaceae bacterium
CAGAAGTCGCTATTGTGCCCGAAGGCTCCATACTCACTTTGTTAGAAACGGCGCCGCAAGATGTGGGCGGTTATCGTTGGCATTTGGTGCGTCTTTCTGATGGTAAAGAGGGCTGGGCCGCCGACGATTTCTTCACACCACTTGAGACAACCGCTGAAGCAGAATGATCCCCAAATTATGCAAACGCTGTCCTGAGCTTGTCGTAGGATTTCACAGATATTTGCTCCTTTTTTCATTACTCCTTTGTGTTCTTTGCGTCTTTATAGTAAACAAACCCACTCAACCAGTCGCGGCTCAACAAGAATTGGATTGGCGTTATGGCATCATTGAGGCTTACCAGGCGCCCTTTTCGGCGCGTGATTTGGGTGTATCGTGGACGCGGGTAACTTTTAATTGGGCTGATATACAGGCTGATGGACCAGAAAGTTGGGAAACGGCCGTAATCGAAACACACATTGATGCCGAACCCCGTTTTGGTCGTGAGGTAGTGGGTTTGTTAATCGGAATTCCGGAGTGGGCCCGTGATGCCGACGATTTGCCGCAAGGACTTTGGCTTGAACATGATGATCCACATAATTTATGGGCGAATTATGTGCGTGAGGCGGTGGGCAGGTATGACGGCCGTATCTCCCACTGGATCATTTGGAATGAACCAGATATTGACAAAGAAGCCATCGCCCACACCTGGGATGGCACCGTTGATGATTTTTACCAGTTACAGCGTATCGCTTATCTTGTCGCCAAAGAAACCAATCCCGATGCCAGCGTACATTTGGCTGCCTTCACCTATTGGGCCGATGCCAACGCCGGCCGTGAACAATATATGGCACGTTTGTTAGACCGTATTTTGGCCGATCCTGAAGCGGCACAGCACAATTATTATTTTGATGTAGCTACAGCCCATCTCTATTTCCAAGCTGATCAGATTTACGACTTGTTACAACTCTTCCAAGAAACGATGCATACACGCGGACTCAACAAACCGTTATGGCTTGTGGAAACCAATGCGCCTCCCTATGATGACCCCACTTGGCCGGTTGAAGACGTAACCTTGGCAGTGACGCAAGAAGAACAAGCTGCCTTCATCCCGCAAGCGATCGTCGCGGCTTTGGCGGCAGATGTGGAACGCATTGCCGTCTTCAAAATGCAAGATACAGTGGGTGATCGCGTCGCAAATCCAGAACCGTTTGGTTTGATGCGTTTGGATGCAACCACACGCTTGGCATATCGTACCTACGCCACAGCAATTGATTATTTGGCAGGTGTGACTGCGGCAGAACGGGAACGGTGGGATGCTGTCGGTCAGTTCCGTATGCAACAAGCGGATCGCACAACCCGCGTGTTATTTACACGTTTGCCGGATGTGCAGACGGTTGAGGTACCCGCAACGGCCGTATCTGCTCTGTTAGTCGATATGTGGGGACAAAAAGAAGTCGTCTTTCCCGAAAACGGCGTGTACACCATAGATTTGCAACAAGCACGCTGTACCCAAACAATTGGCGATTATTGCATGATCGGGGGCACAGTCATGTACTTAATCGAGGACAATGATGGTGGCCCACCACCCGAAGATTTGCCTGCCCCCTTGACTACCCCGCCGCCAACACCGACAGCGCTGCCCACGATAACGCCGACTCGCCAAGCGACGGCTACCTTGACCCCAACCGCGGAACTCACACCTACTACAATGGTGACAGAAACGGCCGTTACCGCCACACAAATCCCGGTTAAGGCCGTGGCAGCCACTCCAACCCCACAACCGCAACCAACCCGTGTGCCTCCCGTTGAAACGTTAGCAACCACCGACAAAGCAACAGCGACCTTTGCCTACTTAAGCATAGGGTGTATATCACTTATTTTTTTGTTTTTTCTTGGTTGGCGTAAAATAAGAAAGTGAATTTTCTGAAACAAAAAGAGCTTGATTTTGCTCAAGCCCCTTTTTATTTATTTTGTTATTTTTATTTAAGGTCGGGGTTCAATCAACAAGCGTATTGCTGTGCGTTCTTGACCATCAATCTCGATTTCGACAAACGAGGGTGTGCACACGATATGAACATCCTCTTCTTCAAGATAGCCCTTCGCTATTATGGTGGCTTTTAAGGCTTGGTTGACTGCACCTGCGCCAATTGCTTGTACTTCTGCTCGATTAGCTTCACGCATAACCCCAGCGATGGCACCCGCCACCGCAGCTGTGCGCGAACGCGCAGATACTTTGATAACGTTCATATTAGCCTCCAGCAACCGCTTTTTTTCTTCTTTGAAGTTTTCGCTACAGTCGTTGAACGGTGCTTATAGTACAAAATAATGACTAGTCAATAAATTTCAACGAGGCTACAAGTTTACTCTAGAAATCTCTGGAAGCAAAGTCTAAGTTAATTAA
>CAYGMR010000111.1:0-13044 GCA_964350725.1 uncultured Ardenticatenaceae bacterium
TTTGGTGCGGCAGATAACCACTGCCTTCTGCCAACAACCCATCGGATGGCATGGCCAACACCAGGGGGGGGATCTCGCCGCTGGCGATCATCTCGGCGGCAGTGAGATGGGCATGCCCTTTGAACGCCCATGACCAATGACTGCAATAGACACCATGCAATAAAAGCACGAGCGGCAAATCAGATAACGTGTCACTGTTGGCTGGTATGAATAGGGAAACATCACCGCGCCCAGCCAGTGCCGGACTCTGAAATGTCAGGAAGCGGAGCTGGTTTTGCTCGACTTGGGGGTCAGAGAGTTGATGCCGCTGTGCATGTCTGCAAAAGCTTGAGACAATTCTTCTAATTGATAGGTGCGGGTAACGAGTTCGTCAAGGAGTAAATCACCCTTTTCGTAAAGGCGGAACAAGCGTGGAAAGTCGATCTCCGGTCGGCACATGCCGTAACGGGGATTGATGTAAATTTTGTCCCACTCGAACAGACGCATGTTGATGGTGAGGTCTTCTTCAATGCCGCTGGCTTGAACGGCGACACCGCCGTTGCGGATCATGGCTAAGGGTGCGGCACCTAATGCAGTAACGGCCGTTGCTTCAAAGGCATAATCAGCCCCACGACCATCCGTCATTTTTTTGATTTCTTGCGCAGCAATTAACAACCCTGCATCTTGGCGGTCTTCTTGCAAAGTCTGCGTAGCACCACAATGTTTCTCCATTTCCCGTTTTCGTGGGTTGATGTCTACATCGATGATTTTGCCTTCACTCGCAATGCGTGCGGCCTGGATGATGTTGAGACCGACACCACCCGCGCCAATTACGACAACATTGGTGCCTGGCTCAACTTTAGCGGCATTGACAACAGAACCGTAGCCTGTCATCACACCACAACCCACAATAGCCGCGGCGGGAAATGAGATGTCTACATCGATTTTGTTGACGGCCTGTTTCGCTACGACAGTGTGTGTAGACATCGTGCCCAGATAAAAAGCGCGTTCAATGCCTTCGCCTTTGTAGAGAGAACGTTCATTAGATACGCGCTGTCGATTTTCACAAAGACTGTAGTTGCCACGCTGGCACTGAAAACATTCGCCGCAGTTGGTGGCCCAGTTGAGCAGCACCGCATCGCCCGGTTTGACATGCGTGACACCAGCACCAACTTGTTTGACAATGCCAGCACCTTCATGACCCAAAATGCGGGGAATCTCGCGGGTCATGTAGATAAAGTCCGTGTGGCACACTCCCGCTGCTTTGATTTCTACCAATACCTCGTTCTGCTCAGGCGGCATAACGGTGATGGGTTCTATCGTTAAATTCCCGTAACCATCTGTGATGGCTGCTTTAGCTTCAATCATGAGTTTCTCTCAAAGACCTGACAGGTTTGGCAAACCTGTCAGGTTTAGTCTGCGTTGCTTACATCCGCGCTAAATTGAATTCCTTATGGGCTGTTTCACGTCCCAACACTTCTTGCACAAACTCTGGCCACCAGTTTTTCTGTTCGCCGCGGTCTTCATATTCAGACAGGACATCGACGGTGCTGGCACGGAGTTCCCACCCTTTTTTGACGGCTTCACCGGAGGGTAGGCCGGTTTTGGGCAGCAGCCATTTACGTCCAGTGTGCACATGTAAAACCTCGTCAGCCCAATCATAATCTTGAATTTGAGCCGCAAGCGGGTCATTGGCATTGACACTGATTTGGTATTCTAGTTTTTTGCCGGTTTTGGCGGGCATCAGATTTTGTTCGATGGCGTAAAGAACATTGTGGGCCTCTTGCACGCTGAGCGTTCCCAGACGAATAGACATGCCGGGATGGATGGCAATCAGGCGTTTCCAATCAACACCCCGATTTTCAAAGTAGATGGTTCCCATGCTGGCATGGCGTACTTCATCCCACAATTGACGTGACATATCCACGTAATAATCCCACGGCTCACCTTCTGATTCAGCAATGATGCGTGTCATGTACTCAGGCACGTCCATCTCGACAATGCGACGGCACATGAGCGCCAGTGTGCGTTCGTCCAGCGGCACATCTTCGTTCATGGAGACCTGACGCTGTGGATTGACGAAGTTCCATTTCATGGCAAAACGATCATCCCGATTGGGGAAATAGTCAGGTTCAAAGGCGGCAACGACGCGGCTGGGGGGCAGGTCAACGGGCTTTTCTTGATCGCCCATGATGCCGCCCATGTTTTGTAAATAAGCTTCTAAATGAGCTTGCCATTGGTCAGCGCGGGCTTGGGCGGCAGCGGTTTGCGTAACGGCCGTAACGGCCGTCAACCCCCACTCCACAATCTCTGCCTCATCAACCAAAATATGTTTGATCAAATGCCGTGTGGGATGGTCAATCACTGGGTTGCTAACAGCGTAATGGGTACGGTAAGCGGCTGTTAGGGCAGGTTTCAATACGCCATAAAGACCAACCAGTTTTTCAACAGTATCTTGTGCAGTAAGCAGTTCATCAAAGAATTGGTCGATTGCTGGGTCTGGGCTCACATCCATACGTGGGGCTGGATTACGCATTTCACTCACGCGTACCCGAATATCAGCGGCATGTTCTGCATCGAGGCGCAAATGCAAGCCCAAGGCTTCTTTGACTTCCCACTCGGGGGTAGAGGCCAACCAATATAAGCCGACTTCCATGGCACGTTTTTCAATCCAAGCATAACGCAAGAAGCGTTTTACGTTTTCTTCAACACCATAGCCGAGTATGGCGGCTTCGGCATAGGTGGCTAATCCTGCTAGTGGGGGTATGTTCATTATGATTTCACTCCAAAATATGATTTTTTATTCAGGTGCAACGGCCGTTGACTGCCGCACAACCAGGGATGTTTCAACTTTGCGATGGACCGGCGTAGACGGCCGTTCATCACCTTTATCTAATAAATCAAACAACATCTGCATGGCCAATTGTCCAATTTCATAACGCGGTAAACCGACAGTTGTCAAAGGGGGATCCATTTGCTCTGCCAGCCAAATATCGTCTAAACCAATGACAGACAAATCGTTTGGAACTGATAACCCTTGTGCTCTAGCCGCACCAATCACACCAATTGCAGTCAGATCATTAGCAGTAAAAACGGCCGTTGGTCGGGGGGAGAGTCTCATAATCTGTTCGATAACCTTGCGTCCGCCGGCAATCTGCAGATCACCTTCAAAGATAGGCGCCGCTTCCACAGGGATATTATGTTTAGCCAAGGCACTCAAAAAGGCATTGCGTCGGTCGCGGGCTGTTTGCAATTGAATGGGACCACTAACATGGACTATATGACGATGACCTAAAGCAACAAGGTGATCCACAGCCGCTTGAATGCCAACTGAATAATCAACGCCGATAGTACTCACACCAGCGGCCGTTGCTTGTACTTCCCAATCCAAAACAACCGCAGGCACATTGTTCTTGCTCAATTCAGCTAACCACAAATCCGACATACTGCTGGACATGATCATGACCCCATCCACGCGTTTATCAATCAAAGAGCGAATGAAAGTCAAGCCACGCTCCATATCATAATTGGTGTTGCACAAGAAAACGTCATAATTGTCCTTGAAAGCAACATCTTCAACCCCATGAATTACATCAGAATAAAATGGGTTACCCACGTCAGATACAAGAATGGCAGCAGTATTTGTGCGCTTGGAGGTCAAACTACGCGCCACACTACTTGGGCGATAATTGAGTTTTTCAATTGCCTCTTCAACGCGATCGCGTGTATGCGGTTTCATGTACTCGTAGTTACCACTAAGCACCCGACTGACCGTGGCTTTGGAAACACCTGCTACTTTGGCGACATCTGCAATTGTTGTTCGAGACATATTTTCGATCCTTTCAAATTGTTTCTGAAAAATTTTCAGAAACCGGTTTCTGAATACGGTTTCCAGAATACCATAATCATGCACCCACTGTCAAGAGCAACAAAGAATTTTAGCGGGTGCTGCATGCAATAAATCAAGGTTTTCAGGCAGAATGTCTCAATAAATCAATATACTCTTGGGCTAATTTTACAAATTGCTCTTGACATGGGCTAAATAGTTGTGGTAATCTTAACACATTCAGAAACCGGTTTCAGAAACCGCTTTCTGAAATAGTTGCATTATCAGAGCTGATTGATGAGATTGTCAATCAGAAACATAAGAAGGAGAAGAAACATGAAACGATTATCTAAGTATAGCTTTTTGTTATTGACCATCATTCTGGTGATAGCCATGTTAGTAGCTTGTGGTGGCGAATCACCAGAAGCTGCAGCCCCCGTCGAAGAAGCTCCGGCTGAAGAGGCAGCGACTGAAGAAGCACCCGCCGCAGAAGCACCCGCCGCAGAAGCCGATGCAGAAGAAATCGTTATCCAGCATTGGTATCATCAATATGGTGAAGAAGGTACATACGATGCCGTCTTACGCTATGCAGAAGAATACAGCGCTATGACACCAGGCGTAACCGTTGAAGTGAATTGGGTTCCTGGTGATTATGATGCAGCATTAAATTCTGCACTGTTATCCGATGATGGGCCAGATGTATTTGAACTGCAAACCATCACCTCAGATCGTACCGAAGCTGGGCAGCTCGAACCATTGGGCGATTTATTTGAAGGTGTTCTTGACGACTTCAATGCCACTGCTATGCAACGTGTTGTCATTGACGACACCATTTATGGCGTGCCAATGATTATGGATCCCCAATTTATATACTACAATAAAAGTATGCTCGAAGAAGCTGGTGTAGAACCCCCAACGACCATGGATGAATTACAAGCTGCTTGTACGGCACTTGATACTGGTCGCGTGAAAGGTCTGTATCTGAGCAATGATATGGGTGCATACAACTACTTGCTGTATATGACTACTTGGGCTGCCAATAGCGATTTCATTGATGGCGATCAAGTTGTTTTCAACACACCTGAAAATGTAGAAATGTGGCAAAAGAAGCAAGATTTAGCTAATTCTGGTTGTCTCCTCGTTGGCGCAACCACAGAATGGTGGGATCCAGGTGCTTTGAATGATGGTCTAACTGCTATGCAAACAGTTGGTTTGTGGGCCATGCCCGGTGTTGTTGAAGCGTTGGGTGAAGAAAATGTTGGTGTTTTGCCTTGGCCGGCACTGAATGAAGATGCCACACCCAGTGTTTGGATTGGTGGTTGGAATCAATCTGTCAATGCCAACAGCGCCAATGTTGACGCTGCCAAAGAGTATGTCAAATGGTTATGGATTGAAAACCAAGACGTACAGATTGATTGGAACCTTGGTTACGGTTTCCACGTACCGCCGCGGGCTAGCATTGCTGCCCAAGCCGAGGCTCTCATGAGCGGTCCAGCAGCTGAAGTCTTAGAGATGTTGCCCATGTATGGCAAAACAACGCCTGTTACTTGGACCGGTGCAATGGATTCTATTTATCAGGATGCCCACAGTGAAGTTTTGTTGAATGGTGCTGACCCGGCTGAACAGTTAACGGCCGCTGCAGAAGCGGCGCAACAAGAGTTAGATTCCTTACTTAATCAATAAGCTTTCTTAGGAAACAAATGAGCCGCCTCAATTTATGAGGCGGCTCAATTTTTACATCAACTGTCAATGCGCGATCCCAAAGGTGACTCGATGGCAACAGTAAATTCACAACCTCGCAAACCGTTCCTCAATAAAAAAAGAAAGACCACACTCGAATTTTGGCTTTTCGTGGGACCACTAGCTTTAGGGCTTCTAGTCTTTGTATATATTCCGATTATTTGGGGGTTTATTCTTAGTTTTTTCAGAGCCAGAAATACGGTAAGCCCCACAGAGTTTGTTGGTTTTGAAAATTATATCGAGCTTTTTAATGATTCTCGTTATATAGATTCGTTACAAATGGTTATCGTCTTTGCCATTATCATTGTCCCTATCACATTTGCACTTTCTTTGGGGTTAGCACTGCTTGTTAACAGTGCCGGGTGGAATACGGGCTTATTTCGTACTATTTTCTTTATCCCCACAGCATGTTCTTATGTCGTGGCTTCTTTGATTTGGAAAACATCTTTGTTCAATGGCCTGCCTTCTGGTTTCGCGAATAACATTTTGTGGATTGTCAATGAAATAAACCCAATAGCCTGGGTAAACACGGCCAGCCCTCCTTATTATTGGCTTGTGCTTGCGACGGTTCGTCTCTGGCTCCAATCTGGGTTTTACATGATCATCTTCCTGGCTGGTTTGCAAGAAATCCCACGGATGTTATATGAAGCGGCATCCGTTGATGGCGCGACAAAGGGATGGCAAACATTCCGTCATATTACATTTCCTTTACTGCGCAACACATCTATATCTGTCCTTTTGCTGCTATTTATTGAAGCATTTCAAGCCTTTGATGAGTTCCGCAATATCTTGGCGACTGGGGGGTCCTCTGGAACCCAAATATTAGCCCGCCCACCCCTTGTTTATTTATACAATGTTGCCTTTCAAGATCAGAACTATGGCCGTGGTGCGGCCGGTGCATTTATTGTGACTCTGCTCATTTTAGGTGTCACAATTATTCAAGGTAAGCTTTTTGGCTTTGGCGGCCAAGATTAGAGTGACTTTTAACGCGAGGCTGCAAAATGAAAACCCGAAAAATCATCAATAAAGTTTTACTCTATACCGTTTTAATCCTTTTTTCCATTGCTTTCTTGATTCCGTTTTACATCATTATCCGCAATGCGTTAATGACAAAACAGGAAATTGCGCAATTTGATTGGGTGTTATGGGCTGCAAATCCACAATGGCAGAACTTTACGAATTTGATGAAGGATCCGATTGCCAATATGACTATTGGGTTGAGAAACTCTACAATAGTTAGTGTGTTGCAAGTAATCGGCCGTTTACTGATCACATCATTGGCTGGTTATGGCTTAGCACGTATCAAATACAAGTGGGCAGATTATGTATTCTATTTTGTATTGGTAGCGTTAATGGTTCCCAGCGCGGCGATATTTGTGCAAACATTTTTAGTGGTAGCGAGTATGGGATGGGTAAGCACTATTCAAGGGTTGGTTGTACCCGGCATGTTTGATGTTTTCTCTGTGTTTATTTTTCGGCAATTTTTTCTAGACTTCCCCACTGAGTTAGAAGAAGCAGCACGTGTTGATGGGCTGAGTACATTTGGTACTTTCTGGCGCATCGTGGTGCCAAATTCAAAAGGTGTGTTTATCTCTTTAGGTACATTAGGGTTGATTCGCAGTTGGAACTCATTTTTGTGGCCGTTGGTAATTGGTCAAAGTCGCGAAACCTGGACTGTTCAAGTTGTGCTTTCAACATTTTTGACGGCCCAAACGATTAACTTACCGGCGTTGTTTATGGGTGCGGCCGTTGGTATCATACCGGTCTTACTTATATTCTTTATTGTGCAGCGCTATATTGTTGAAGGCGTGCGGGTTTCAGGCATTAAGTGAGTAAAAACATTTTTCTTATCACCAACGTCTAATAGCATTCGAACTCCCCGGACTTCATATATTCAGAAGTCGAGGATCGCACAGGCTTAATATGATATTTGATCCTACAGAACATCCACATCGTCGTTTTAATCCTTTGACTGGTGAATATGTACTCGTGTCACCACAGCGCACAAAACGGCCGTGGCAAGGCAAAGTAGAAGAAATACCACTCGATCAGCGACCGCAGTATGATCCGACATGTTATCTTTGTCCGGGCAACGGCCGTGCCGGGGGCAAAACCAATCCTGAGTATGAAGATACCTTTGTCTTCACCAATGATTTTGCCGCCATATTGCCGGAAGTCATTACAGCACCACCTGCCGACGACTTGTTCCGCTCAGAGCCAGTGTCTGGCACAAGCCGCGTCATTTGCTTTTCACCGCGCCATGATTTGACTTTGCCAGAGATGGCGCTGCCAGATATTCGTGGTGTGGTGGATGTGTGGGCGGCACAATCAGCTGAACTCGGCCTAAAATATAAGTGGGTGCAGGTTTTTGAGAACAAAGGCGCATTGATGGGCTGTTCTAATCCCCATCCACACGGTCAAATTTGGGCTTTGGATGCGCTGCCTAACAATGCCACCAAAGAGGATCGGACGCAGGCGGCTTATTGGAAGAAAAACGGCCGTTCCCTGCTACTCGATTACGTTGAACAAGAATTAGCCCGTGAAGAACGGTTGGTTGTGGTGAATGAATATTGGACGGCCGTTGTCCCCTATTGGGCCTTCTGGCCCTTTGAGACATTGTTATTGCCACGCCGCCACGTCCTGCGTCTACCCGACCTTAGCAATGACGAACGCGATGCCCTGGCTGATATTCTCAAGCGGCTGCTCACCCGCTATGACAATCTTTTCAATATCAGCTTTCCCTATTCGATGGGCTGGCATGGCGCACCATTCGGCCAGGACGCTCCCCACTGGCAGCTGCACGCCCACTTTTACCCACCATTATTGCGTTCGGCGACAGTACAAAAATTCCGCGTCGGCTTTGAACTGCTTTCTGAAGAACAGCGTGACTTAACGGCCGAACAAGCTGCCCAGCGCTTGCGGGATCTACCGGAAATTCATTACAAAAACGTTAGCAACATATGAACAATAGGAACACGGAGCTTCACGGAGAAGTTTAGAATATTTTTGGTATCTTTTCTTCTTTTTCTCCGTGTAACTCTGTTTGTTTTCCGTGTCCCTCCGTGTTCCTGCCCTTGACAAAGTAACCTACAGGGACGGATTAAAAATAAAGTAAATCGTAAAAATCGCAATCGAGACCAGTGTATACAACATCAATACATTATTGACATAGCGTTCTTCGTCGGGCAAGCCTCGACGCATAAACAAGGGAATAATGAACGGCGGCGGTAAGATCAATAGGGTAAAAAAGGCGATTTGATACGGTTTAGCAAGCTGCAATAAGCCTGCAATGAAGACCTGATTCAAGATCAGTGCCAGCGGAATTAATATTGCCAACCGGATCACAACAACACGCGCTGCACTGCCAAGTCCGGTGCTATCCAATTTGATGCCATAACCAACAGTTAGCAAAATGAGCGGCACAGTTAAATCGGCTAAAAATTCGAGTGTGGTCACAATGCCACCGCTGATGGCTCCTGTCGCCAATGAATCCCCGACTCCTAGCAGATTCAAACCGAGGCCTGTCAAAATCGCGATGATAACTGGTGACTTAAAAAATGACCCTACCAGCTGCGCAGGTTTTTGCACGCTGTCACGCTTTATCAACAAAAGGGGTAAAAACACAAACCAGATAAAGATTTCATGGCCTAAACCAATCACAGCCATATAGCCGAGATTGGCAATGCCATAGGCGCTGCCGAATAGGCTTATGCCCAACATACCAAATTCAAAACCCGTCATCAAAAAGGGGAAATACTCATGATCGGCGGCTAGCCGCGGCTGCAAAAGCCGTCCCAAACCAACCAACAACACACACAACAAAAATATGAATACAGAGAGGAGTAAAAAGGATGCTTGCAGTTCAACAACAGAAAATGAAAGGAAAAGAACGGCCGGTAAAGCGAGATTGACCACAATTTTGCGTAGTCCGGCGACTAATTCATCTGTCAAAAAACCAGTACGGCGTGTCGCGTATCCCAACAGCAAGAGTAAGACTATCGGCAAGACCCGATTGATAATTTCGATGGTTTGTATATCCATGTTGGCTCCTGATACGGCCGTTGCCCCTCAGTACAAAACGCACCAATCAACAATCTCAACCGCATTCTCAAAAACCAGCATTATCTAAGAAACTGAGCCGTTTGCAAACGGCCGTTTCTAGCATATCAGGGCGTTTGTATACTCGTTCTTATAGGCTTCTTTCGCCACCAATTGCACGAATTTTAAGCATTGAAACCATCCAAATTCGTGTAAATTAGTGAAATTTATGGCAGAAATCTGGAGTATGCAAACGGCCGTTTCTGGCATACCTTTTTGTTGTTAGCCGACTTCTTTATATTCAAACCAGTCAAAATCAGCATGTAGATAACGCCCTGACAAATCCTGACAACATAAGCCATAAAACGCACCCGTAAAGGCCGGTCGGAATCGATTGTCTGCATGTTGTACATAATCATCAGATAAAATGCTGCCATCCAAAACTGGACCAATCGGCTGCCACGCATCCGGCTCGGTAGCATAATAAAATTGCAAGGCGGCGCCATTAAAATCTGCTTTCAAATAAATCTTTTTGATACCTGTGATATCAATCGGTTCACCAGCAGGCTCGCTCGTTTGATATTTGTCACAGCTGTAAATGCTTAAATATTTTTTTCTGCCATCATCACTACCAGCAATATTGAGATAATGATAATGATAGGTGTTGTAGTAACAGATCAGGCCGGCCATTTGCTGGAATGTTACCGGTTCAAACTCCACGGCCGTTGCTGCCTGTGTATGTTGGGCTTGCACCCTGCGTCCGATCAAACTCTGCCGGAAAAAGGAATTCATCGATTCACGGCCGTACAGCCGTAAATATCCGGGCCGCTCCGTTTGATTTACCCAATCGTCACTCATAGGCACACGTAATGCCTGGAAATTGATGTCGATTTCAGGTGTATCGAAGTTGATACGCGCCGCGTTGGGCGCAAACGGAAAATCTGGTAAGTCGGGGGCTTCTACACTTGCACGCGGTTCAACACCTCCACAAGCTAAATAAAGCCAATCATCATCACGCCATTCTACTTTTTCAACGGCCGTTTCGCGGCCAGTAATGCAGCGACCACGTTGTGTTAAGGGTCTACCAACTAAAAATACCGCATACCATTCTCCATCTTGTGTCTCTACCAAATCGCCATGCCCTGCTTTTTGCAAATATAAATCGGGATTATTTCGCGATGTGATCCATGGATTTTGTGGGTGCAGTTCATAGGGTCCGGTAATAGATTTGGAACGCTCCCAGGTCATGGCATGATTATAATCTGTGCCACCTTCCGCCGTGAGTAGGTAATAATAGCCATTACGTTTATAGATGTGGGGGCCTTCTGTGCAGCCCAATTCAGTCCCTGCAAAGATATGATGAATGTCACCAACAAGCTTTTGCTGAACTTTGTCATACTCTTGCAAAACAATGCCGCCAAAAAACTTGTTTTTACGCTGGTCCATGCGCATATTGATGAGATAGGTACGGCCGTCGTCATCATGGAAAAAAGAAGCATCAAACCCGCTTGCATTCAGGTATATGGGCTCTGACCAAGGACCCATAATATCTGTCGCCGTTACCACATAATTAGGCGTATCTTTCATGCCCCAGGCACCATCAAAACTGCGCACGTTGGTGTACAGTAAATAGAAAATGCCATCGTGATAGGTTAAGCAAGGTGCCCAAATGCCGCACGAATCCGGCACGCCCAGCAAATCGACTTGTGAAACCCGATCAAGCGGCCTGGAGACTAACTGCCAATGACGCAGATCACGCGAATGGTGTATCTGGTATGCTGGGAACCATTCAAATGTCGAGGTGACAATATAATAATCATCCTCTACGCGAACGATAGAAGGATCCGGATTAAAGCCTCGAATGATAGGGTTTTGTATTGTTTTCATAATTTTCACATAGCAACCATTTCTGCCTACGCATGATCCAAATCATTACCCGGCAAAAAGTGGTGTTGGCAAGCCGGTTACACCTGGTTTAAAGGCAAACAAACTACCAGCAAGTGGATAAGTTTCAAGCGCTTCTGCACTATTGTGCAGGCGGGCTGTCGTGATATATAGCGTGTCAAGCTGAGAGCCGCCAAAAGTGCAGCTGGTAATATTAAGCACGGGCATAGGAATGACTTGCAGTATTTCGCCAACCGGAGAATAACGTGTGATGCGGGCACCCCCAAAATGACACAACCAGATGCAATCCTCACTATCTACTGTCATGCCGTCCGGTTTACCTTCTGCGGGCTCTGTTAGTTGAATAAATAGTCGTTTGTTCACTATGTCGCCGTTTTCTGACAAATCAAAGGCATAGATGCAGCCTTTGATGGTGTCGGTGTGGTAAATGGTTTTGTTATCTTTGCTAAAGGCAGGCCCATTGGAAATAATGTAATTGGCGTCCATATTTTGCAGACCTAGCTTGGCATCAAGCCGGTAAAGCGAACCGCTCTCAAGAGTGCCATTGTTATCCATGCTGCCAGCCCAATAACGGCCGTATCCATCAACCTTGCCATCATTAAAACGATTGCCGCGCATCTCAACTTCAGGCAAAACTATTGGCTCATAGCTGCGGGTCTCAAAATCAATAAACGCAAACCCATCCCGGATCGTGCCTACAAAGCCGCCCTTTTCGCGAGCGGCCAGGCTGGTGACTTCAATATCAAACTGCCATGTATTTTTTGCACCAGTGTCTAAAGCTAAACGATGAACCTGTTTTTTGATGATGTCCAGCCAATAAACAGCATTTTCGTGTGCAACCCATAAAGGACCTTCTCCCAAAGTCGCCGCTATTTCCCATACGCATGTTAATTCATTCATCAAACCATTCCAAATCAGTATTTCGCAAACTGCTTCTCCAAATTTTTGGGGTTAGCCAGCCAATCTCGACCTGTTTGCACGCCAATCGGATCGGGGAAAATATCCTCATCCCCATTCATAATTCCATCTAAAATTGCAGCAGCCACACTTTGCGGCGCAGCCATCTCAATTTCCAACCCTGCATTCATGTCGGTATCAATTGGGCCAGGAAAGACACCTTGCAGCAAGATATTCATTTTTGCCAGATCTGCCCGCATAGCCTGTGTTGCGGAAAAAAGGGCGGCTTTCGAGGCCGAATAGCCGCCCAAGCCAGGCATGCTGGCCAAGGCACAAATGCTAATCATGTTAACGATATTGCCACCACCGTTCGCCCTTATGTGTGGCGAAAATGCACGAATCATAGCAAGGGTTCCGTAAAAATTTGTATCCATTTCCCAGCGCACCACATCCAGGTCAACTGTTAGCAAACTGCCACGGCCGTTTACCCCGGCGTTGTTAATCAACAAATCAACGTCAGTTGCCAACGCCTTGATGACACCAATTTGTTTGACATCGGTAATATCCAACGTAACAGGCACGACCCGTGCGGCGTTAAAATGCACCAAACTATCGATTTGGCGAGCAGCAGCATATACCTTCTTTACGTTTCGTTTCAA
>CAYGMR010000112.1:0-13026 GCA_964350725.1 uncultured Ardenticatenaceae bacterium
TCCCAACATTTTAAACACGTGATCGGTGTGGATGCTTCAGAAGAGGCTGTCAAAATGCAGCAACAGGAAAGCAAAGACTTTGATAATGTTGAATTTCGGGTATTGGATGCCACAAATCCAGCAGCAGCCAGAGCATTACATGCCGAATTTGGCGATGTCAATATCTACATGCGCGGCGTGTTGCACGTCATCCAAAAACCAGATCGCAAAAACTTTGCTGCAACTATCAAAACATTGTTAGGGCAGAATGGCACACTTTACCAAATCGAGTTAAACCACGAGGCACTTACTTACTTTAGAACTTTACCTGGCGACAGTCCATCTGGCTTGCCAATGTTGCTGCACAAAGTAGTCGAACATGGCATTCAACCCATTGGTTTCAAATTGGATGATATTAAAAAGGTTTATCCGAAAACGGAGTGGACCGTCATTTCACAGGGTAAAGATGTTACGATTAACACCATCCCGTTATCACATGGTCAAGAAGGGCTAGTGCCAGCAAATTATTTAATTTTGCGTGCACGCTACTAATTTTCGCATTCGCTAATTTGGACGATCCAACAGATGTCCCCATTATCGATCCATTCAATAGCCCAATCGCCTTTGCCTAATGTGCGGCGAATACCACTCAGAAAATGTTGTAAACGCTGCACATAGAGGGGCAAGCTGTGGTCAGCTTTGGGAATGAAACCTTTGAGTTTTTGTGGTTTGAAGGTGTGGTCGTCATGGCTGATTTCACTATTTTCAGAAAAGCAATCGCGCGACATCTTGTTGAGATGGCTGACGCTGCCCCATCCGCATGATTAAGATCACCTGATCTTTGAAATGTCAACAGTACCTAACTTTGCCATCAGTGGGTGACCCACTAAAATTCGGCTAAAATTGATGTATGCTGCAAGCGCCCCGTGGATTGCCCAATACATTTTATCTATCCCTGGTAACTGTTGATTCAACATCGGCCGTTCCGCTTTATCGCCAAATCTATCATGGTTTGCGCGCGGCTATTTCAGATGGACGCTTGGCCGCCCAAACCAAGCTCCCCTCCACCCGTGATCTAGCCATGATATGGGGTGTATCACGCAACACATTGCGCAACGCCTTTGACCAATTGATTGCTGAAGGGTATCTGGAAGCCATCGTGGGGCGCGGCACATTTGTAGTGCAGCAGCAGATACGGCCGTTGCCCACCCCACTTTCGTCACAAAAAAAGCAACACCGCATTCGCCCAATTTCACAGATCGGTCACTTGCTCGAACCCTTTGGCCGCAATCTCAATCCACGCGCTGCAGTGGCAAACGCCTTTACCATCGGCATGCCCGACCTCGATCTTTTTCCTTATAAAACCTGGAATCGTATTATCAACCGCTGCCAGCGTCGCCTGCGGCACAGCGAACAATCTAGCGCGCATGTCAATGGCATTCGTCCCCTGCGTGAAGCAGTGGCCGACTATTTGGTATCAGCCAGAGGATTGCACTGTAGCCCGGAGCAGATCGACATCGTGCCTGGTTCCATGAGTGGGATGGTCATCGCCTCCTTAGCTTTACTCAATCCAGGTGATACAGTGTGGATGGAAAATCCCGGCTACATCAACGTTTCCGGCCTACTGCGCTACCGTGGGGCAAATCTTACGCCAATTCCCGTGGATTGTGATGGAATGGATGTGGCCGTCGGCATGCAACAAGCGCCGAATGCCCGCCTCGCCTATGTCACTCCATCACACCAATATCCGCTGGGCGTTACAATGAGTCTCGCCCGCCGCCATGAACTGCTGCACTGGGCAGCCAATAATCATGCCTGGATTCTTGAAGACGATTACGATAGCGAATTTCGCTATCACGGTCCGCCAATTACAGCGTTGCAAGGTTTGGACGATGACCAGCGTGTTATTTACTGTGGCACATTCAGCAAAGTCATGTCGCCCAGCTTAAGGGTGGGCTATATTGTGCTGCCGCCTGATCTCGTCGATGTCTACACGGGCGTAAAAATGCCCTTATCCCTCTACAGCCCCTTGCTCATTCAAGAAGCAGTCGCCGAATTTATGCTGGAGGGTTATTTCGTGCGCCATATCCGGCGTATGCGCAAACATTACCAGGAACGGCGTGACGCTCTGGTTGCTGCGGTTGAACGCCACCTTGCCGGAGCAATGACCCTAGGTGTTCATAATTGTGGTATGCACACCGTTGGTTTCTTGGCCGATGATCTTGACGAGACAAGCGTGATAAAACAAGCCCGCACGTTGGGCATGGGTATTATGCCGCTTTCTAACGAATATTTTGCCGGCCCACAACGTGCAGGCGTGATTATCGGTTTCACAAATGTACAGACTGAAGCGATTGAACCCTATATCGCCCAACTCGCCAAGGCCATCACCGAAAAACCAAAATGACCCTAAAATGACACCAAATTGGACCCATTAAATTATTACGGAATGGGTCTTGTAGCCGCCGATCCCTTCTGTTACCCTGATACTGATACAACAGTACATCATACAAGGAGAATTAGATGAGATTGAAGGGAATCGTTTTTTGCTTGCTGCTTATGCTTACAGCTTGTAGCCAATCAGTAACCAATGAGCCGTCTACGCCAGTTGAGACCATAGAAATCGCAGACGAATCAGCAGTCGCTGCCCCGGTGGCTGCAACTGACACCGCCGAGGTATCGCCTACTAACGCGCCAGAAGCTGAAGCAACGGCCGTGCCTCCCACAGCGCCAGCAGCGTTTGACAATACATTTAGCACACCCGTCGATATCGCTAACGCCCTGACGCTGCATTCTGAAACGGCCGTTATCAACCGCGAACCTGGTAACAAATATCTCAATGGCGGTGCTGTCATCTTCCATGAAGGCCAGTTCCACTTGTTCTCAAACTTCTTCAATTCGTGGCCAGGCACAACCGCCACTTATTATTACACTTCCCCTGATGGCAAAACCTGGACCCGCAGCAGTGACGAGCCGCTGTTTACAATTGACGATGTGCCGCTCGATGGCCGTGGCGCGCTGGTATTATCAGGATTGGTACAGCCAGACGGCACATGGGTGCTTTATTACCACACCTTCACCTCGAACGGCCAGCCTGGCGTCATCGGTCAGGCCATCGCGGACAGTCCCACAGGCCCCTGGACATTTGCCGAAGAGCCGGTACTCACACCCGGCAGCGCAGGTGCATGGGATGATCTACAGGTGATGCGCGTCAATGTGCTGTCCCATGAGGACGGCTATGTGATGTATTACGCGGGTGTCAACAAACAAAACGAGTCACGCATCGGCATGGCCTTTTCGCCCGATGGCAGCACCTGGCAAAAATATGACGATCCCACCACAACTGAAGCTCCCTATGCCGAGAGTGACCCGATCATGGAGCCAGAATCCGAGTGGGAGGAAACCTGGCTCGGTCGTCCAGAAGTCGTGTATACAGATGATGGCTGGGTCATGCTGTATGAAGGTGGCACACGCGGCAGCCAGACTGGTCTGGCGATCAGTGAGGATGGTATTCACTTTGCACGTTATGAAGATAATCCTATTCTAACCCAGGAGAATATGGTAGCAGGATTCACGTTTTTTCAAGGGGCCTTTTTTCATGAAAACGATACCTACTACTACTTGATTGAGGCGGGTGACGGCCGTATCGGTACCGACATTTTTCTCTATACACTCGAAGGCTCTTTGCTGAAAGACACAGCAGCTGCCAACCCAAACGTGCCCATAGAACGACCGCCTTTTGTATTCGCCTCCCATTATGGCGGTCAACCAGCAGGGCAATGGGACGAAACCAATTGGGAAGCATTCCTAGAAAACCATCCCGACCTCAACGCTACCCTCCAGCCGACCGACTATTACAATGCTTACGTCAATCGCACCATCCACAACCAACTACAAAGCGAACGACCGCCTGATGTCTTCAGTGCGGCTCTGGGCGGCAACCTATATCGTTATGCTGAGGAAGGGATCATCGCCGACATCAGCGATCTATGGCAAGAACAGGGCTGGGATGAAATTTTCCCAGCTAGTGTAAAAGAGATGGCAAGTGTCAACGGCCGTCAATATTTTGTACCGCAAGCCATCCAGTGGAACGGCATCTTTTATCGCACAGATGTCATGGAAGCCGCTGGCGTCGCTCCACCAACCACATGGGCTGACTTCCTCGCTGCCTGCGACGCGCTTAATGCCGCAGACATCACGCCATTGGCAATGACAGCCTCTTCTACCTGGCCGCCACCCATGGGCTTCTGGTTCACCCATATCAATCAGCGGCTCAACGGGCCACAGTTTCACGAGCAGTTGATGCGTGGTGAAGTCAGCTACAATGACCCACGCGTACGCGCTGTCTTTGACTATTACCAACAGCTTTTTGAGCATAACTGTTTTGATGAACGCGCCACAAGCAGCAGCTACAACCAGGCGATCAGCAAATTCGAATCGGGTGAAGCGGCCATGTATGCGCATGGCGAGTGGTTATATGAGTTCATCGACGAGGAGACCAAGGCGGTCACTGATTTTATGCGCTTTCCCATCATTGACGAAGCAATACCGCTGGGTGAACTCGTGCCCATGTTTGGCGCTTTTATGTGGGCCAATACCCCTTACCCACAAGAAGCACGCGATTTTTTGATCTTTGTTGGAGATGAAGCGTCACAAGCATCGAATCTCGCAACACTCAAACGGCTGCCCAGCAATCTCAACGTAGACCGCAGCGCGCTACTGCCAGTTTATGAGAAAGGGTTACAAACGGTCGAAGAGGCAACCGTGTTGACACAATTGATTGGGGCCAATACAGACCCAGCTATAGCCACTGAACTGCTTACGGTAATCGGACGTTTTTGGCGCAATCCTGAGGGAATCGACGACATGTTGGCCGAGGTCGAAGCCGTGCGTCAAGAAATATACGGAGATAGTGGAGTGGCAACGGCCGTTGACCTCAACTTCACCCAGGCCTCAACAGAACCAGTCATCTCGCGCAACAGTGAACCAAGCAACCGCCTTGATCCGGGGGCGATGATTTACCACGATGACCAATTCCATATGTTCATTAACCGTTTTGACAGCTTTCCAGGCGCAGTAGAAATTGGGTATGCCACTTCGGCTGATGGCCTGACCTGGAACGAGCATGACGGCGAGCCGTTGCTTACCACTGAATCCGTGCCCTTTGCTGATGTCGCCGTCGTCGCTTCTGATGTGATCATTGAGCCAGACGGCACCTGGGTGCTTTATTTTCACACCTGGCAAACCTCCAGTCTGGCAAATGGTGAGGGCGTAATTGGCCGCGCAACCGCGCCCAATCCATTAGGACCATGGACAGTCGATCCCGCGCCTGTGTTGCAAATGGCCGACTCGGCCGACGCTTGGGATGGCGGTCAAGTCTCGATTCCCGATGTGGTGCAAACAGAAGATGGCTATCACATGTATTATACGGGCGCGTCCCCCAGCGGACTGATGCAAATCGGGTTGGCAACCAGTGCAGACGGCATTAATTGGCACAAATATGATGATCCTAATACGACTGACGCCGCCTATGCAGAAAGCGACCCGGTTGTTGCCAATGGCCAAAGCGGCGCGTGGGATGCCAATGCTGCCTTTACCGGGCGAGTGGTGCCCACAAATAATGGCTGGCTGATGCTATATAAAAACCTCGGCATCCCAACAAAAATGGGTCTGGCGACCAGCAAAGACGGCGTGCGCTGGGAGAAAACGACCGAATCACCCATTTTTGACGCCAGCATCGTTGCTGATGGCACAGCCATGGCACTTGTGGCTTTGGTGAACCATAATGACATGCTCTATTTGTACACGGAACATTACACAGATAGCCCCCGCATCACTGATATTTATTTACTAACGGCAGAGGCACCGTAGGCTTCCAAAGACCTTCTTTTTTCTTATCCTGCGCAATAATTATAATTAGGCGCACCTTCACAACGCATTTGAATCCCTTTTCAGTTACGCTTAACTTGGCGTCTCCAAGGCACTAATTTGAACGAGCCAACAGATTTCACCATCATCAATCCATTCAATGGCCCAATCCCCTTTACCTAATGTGCGACGAACACCACTGAGAAGATGCTGTAAACGCTGCACATAGATTGGTAAGCTGAGATCAGCTTTGGGAATGAAACCTTTGAGTTTTGGTGGCTGAAATGTGTGGTTATCTTCAACACAATAGATTTCATCGGTGGGTTGGCTTATGTGGGTAACGGCCGTTCCGCCCACCTGCCGCGCAACCTTCTCAAACACCAACACATCTCGCCGCCATTCGTCTGCCAAATCAACGGCCGTTGACCAAACTGATTCGAGCGCAAACGCCAATTGAAACGCATCATCAAAATCAACATCTAACTGCGTACCACTAAATTTGGCAGCGGCAGATTCCGGTGTAGAAAAAAGCGGACGCACAACAACAAACTTGTCTAACTGGGGGAAACGGACATCGCGGTACAAAACGGCGAACAGCCAGTTGGGATCGGGGATTGAGATACGGCCGTTATCCACCACAGCCAATCCTTCCTCCAAACAGAGCCGGTAAAAATCATCCAACAAAATGCCGCCATTGGGCACAGGCAAACGCCCACGCATCGCCGCATCGAGCAATTTGCCATATGAACCGACATCACGCTTGCGCGCACGGCCGGATCCTAACCAAATAAAAGGTGTTTTTCGCATAAATATTTTTACCACAGAGAACACAGAGATCACAGGGAATTAGTGTAACTGTTTGCTCTGCGGATAAATTCGCATCAGGTAAACCGCAAAAACGCTTCAGAAATCCTGAGGCGTTTGAACTGCGGTTTCCTTGAGGAATCGGCAACACTCAGACCAAGTTTGTTTCTGAAACCTTGTTACCGACTACCTAAATGCAGCAAGTTTAACAGTGGAATCAGGATTGTGGCAACTTGAAGAAGTCGAGTGCACGTTGACGCGCAAGTTTGTGATCAACAATTGGGGCAGGATAATCGCGACCAATGACACAACCAATTCTGGCTTGCTCCAGGCGGGGTACTAGCCAAGGCGCATGAATTTGTTTGTCATTAAACGCTGCTAATTCTGGCAGCCAGCGGCGAATAAATTCACCCGCTGGGTCAAATTTTTTGCTCTGCGTAATCGGATTAAAGATACGAAAGTAGGGAGCAGCATCGGTACCAGTGCCGGCTGCCCACTGCCAACCACCATTGTTGGCAGCCGGATCGCCATCGATGAGATGCTGCATGAACCAACGTTCACCCCAGCGCCAATCAATCAATAAATCTTTTACCAGAAATGAAGCTACTACCATACGCGCCCGATTATGCATCCAACCCGTTTGACTCAACTGCCGCATGGCGGCATCAATGAGCGGGTAACCGGTACGGCCGTTGCACCAACGCTCAAACGCCTCACCAACATTATGCCAGGGCAAATCACGGTAACGTTCACGAAAACTCATCTTAGCAACAAATGGAAAATGGTAAAGGATATGGATAAAAAAATCACGCCAAATCAGTTCATTCAGCCACGAATCGGCACTTTTTTGTTGGTCTGCATGGGTCAATTCGGCACGGGCTTGCATGGCCGCTACAACCGCCTGCCGTGCCGATATCATACCAAAACGTAGATAAGGTGACAGGTGGGATGTGCCAACTTGAGCCATATAATTACGGTCTACAGAATAAGCCGCAAGCAGGCTATTTACGAATTGCTGTAGACGTTTTTGGGCAGCTTGTTCTCCTGCAGGGAAGGAAACGGCCGTTTCTCCCTTCCATAAATCTGATATTGACGCAGTTGCTAAGTTTGTTAGCGTGTTAATTTGTGCGGGGGCTGGCAAGATATCGCTTTTAGATGGCAGTGATTGAGCTTTCCAGGCGCGGCTGAAAGGAGTAAAAACGGTGTAGGGGCTGCCATCAGCCTTGAGCACAGTCCCTGGCGGACGCACACAAGGAGTACCCACTAAGTTTAAAGGCAGGATTTCGGCGATACGGCCGTCGCGCCGTCCTGCCAAATCGGAAAAATCTTCTTCGGCGAAAATCGCTTCTGCCCCAGTCTCATCCAACAAAGTGGCTAAAACTTCATCAGGAACGCCACGACGTACACACAAACGACTTCCGCGTGCAACCAATGTTTTATGTAAACTATTTAGACCCGCATATAAAAAAGCTTTGCGTTTAAGGCTCACATAACGTGATTGTTCAAAAACTGGATCAACAATAAACAGCGGAATGACAATGTCAGCAGCCCTGTGTGCGGCCGTTAACGCTTGATTATCTGTTAGACGCAAATCACGTCGTATCCACCAAATGGCAGTTCGCATGATAAAACTTAAGCGACTAAATCTTCTAAAGCTGGTTTGATTTCAGTATATTGAAATTTGTAACCAATGTTCATCAGGTGTTCTGCGCTCACTTGTCTGCCATCCAAAACTAAAGTCGAGATGTTACCCAGTGCCAATTTTAGCGCAAAAGCTGGCACAGGAATCCAATTAGGACGACCCATGACAGAACCCAGAGCCTGTGAAAATTCTTTGTTACGCACAGGATTGGGAGCCACGATGTTATAAACACCATCAGCGTGTGGGTGCATGATTAAGTATTTAATCGCATCGACAGAATCATCAATATGAATCCATGAAAGCCATTGACGGCCGTTACCCAAACGCCCACCAGCAAAAAACTTAAACTGCAAAACAGAGATCGGCAAGGGACCACCCTCCATACTCAACACCGGCGCCATGCGGCCCACAATACGACGTACACCCATTGCTTCCACCGCGACCGTTGATGGTTCCCAATCGTTGGCCACCACATCCGCAAGAAATGCATTCCCTGGTGGCGATGTTTCTGTGACCAAACCATCGCCTGGTGGATAATAATCTATGCCTGAAATTTGGAACAAGACTTTGGGTTTAACATCAGCCGCAGCAATCGCATCTGTAAGCGCCCGCCCCGCATTAATGCGGCTTTCACGAATGCGTTTTTTGCGTGCATCTGTCCATCGGCTGGGAATCATACCGCTGCCTGCCAGGTTTTCCCCAGCCAAATTAATGACGACATCTACTCCATCCACCAGGTGCCCCCATCCTGCCGTTGTCTGCGCATCCCATGCTGCGCCTTCTACCCCTTTTGGAAATTGGTAGGCCGCTGGATTGCGGCTTAAAACAACAATTTGATGCCCATCTGCAGCCAAAGAGATGACCAACCGACTGCCAATAAACCCTGTTCCACCACTGATTAAAAAGCGCATATTTAAACCTCCTTCCTAATGTTTTACTTCCTCGACACCAGATCGATTCAATGAATCAATAATTCCAGCAAACCATTCATGGATAATATTGCCTGCTTCTCGGTCTAAATTTTTAACTAATGCAGCAGCATAATTACGCATAAACTGATGTAACTGAGCAGAGGGCAATTTGTGATTCACCAATAAGCCTTCAACCCAATGGATATCACTGCCTATGTAATGTAAATCACCCAACCTGAGGGCAGCAATAATATTACGTGTCATCATTTGATTAGCCAGCCTAAGTGCCCCATTAGGGAGATCAGATGAGCTGGACAACCACACATCCGCTTCAATTGCGGCCGCAGATTGCTGAAAATTCTCTAATGCATGTACATACATTTTTGGCAAATCCGCAGTTGGATGAGGGTGACGTGGATATTGTAACAAAGTGTTCACCAATTGTGGCGCTTGTTCCAAATGATTGCCTAGATAATGACCTGGGATACGGTTCCTTAGCGCCGGAATCAGATTGAAAATCAATCCACCAAAGGCAAACTGCGTGTCCTGGTTTGCAACGATGGCTGCCACTTCTAAGAGGCTTGCAGCAGTATGTAAAAGCTGCGCCGAGAAAATGACTAAATCAGGTTTCGTTTGGTTTATCGTCGCTGCCAAACGTTCGGCTGGCACTTTACTTCCCAAATAAACAACATCAAACCCTTGCCGCCGCAGTAAAAGCGTTAATAGCAAAGGACTAAAGGTATGTTCATCATCAGGAGCACAGGCTGTAATAATGCGCTCTGACCGTGTGGGCGCTGGCGTGCCCGCTAACAGTGCATCTAAGCGCCGTATGGCTAAGGTGGAGGCAAAGTGTTCTTGCTGCACTGTGATTTTGCCTGCATACCATTTGTTTCCAATCGCGGCTAATCCTTTTTGCAAAACGTCTATGACAACAACCTCGACTGGATAAAATGAAAATGCTTGACTAAGCGTGTCTTCCGCCTGACGTTCATTAAAGTCCATACAGGCAGCAATCCAGGCTGTGCGCAGCCTCTTTATATTCGTGGCCTGGTCAGTGGGTTGAAAAACGGCCGTTTCCAATCCCAAATCTACCTTTTTATATGCGAATGGATTCTTCCCATCCTCAATAAGATCATGCCATAGTTTGACCGCCCGGCTGATGCTTAACCCTTCGGCTTGTTTACTCAACAGCCATAACAATATCTCAATATCTTCTTCTGAATAGATACGATGCCCCCCAGCTGTACGCCGCGGCTGCGGCAGCCCATAGCGCCGCTCCCACGCTCGTAATGTATCCGGTTTCACTCCAGTTTGCTGCACAACTGCCTTTAGGTTGTAAGTAGCCATTGCGTTCATCCTAGTCGTGCTCATTTCATTAACCATCTTAATTGCCCCAATAGATTTTCAGTATGATTTCTCCAAATTTAGAGATACATCTATCTGTTGACTAAAAACAGATTAACACAATATCCATTTTTTGTCAATGTTTTATTGTGCAATTACTTGACAAATATTGTTGATGTATGCTAGAATATTTTCAATAAATTCAACGGCTTAAATATCTTGGCAATTCATGCACAAACACAATTGGAGGAGAGACAATGACTATTTTCACACAACCATGGGAACAATCGCTTTTTTCATTAGCTTATGAGGGCTTTCAGGAAGGACTACAATCAGTTACTGCCAGTATAGCAGCCCAGCATAAATCAGGTTTAAGCCATGTGGATTATCCGCAGTTAGAAAAAGCTTATGCCCATTGTGAAGCATTAACGGCCGTTCATAGCCGCTCTTTCTATACTGCCTCTAGCTTGTTACCCGAAAACAAACGTCGTGCAGTACGCGCATTGTATGCATTCTGCCGCATCACAGATGATATTGTTGATGATCCCACAGGCGATGTAGATAGTGAGTTAAACGCGTGGCGTTTAAACACATTATCGCCTCATCCACCAGTAGATGATCTTGTTGCTTTGGCTTGGGCAGATACACGCACACGCTATCAGATTCCCCAAAAATATGCGCAGCAGCTTTTGAATGGTGTGGCACGCGATATGTTCCAAAATCGGTATGATACGTTCGATGAATTAGCTGCGTATTCATATGGGGTTGCTTCGACCGTCGGGTTGATGAGCATGCATATTATTGGTTTTGAACGCCCGGAATCGATTCCCTATGCAATTAAATTAGGCGTTGCACTGCAAGTTACGAATATTTTGCGTGATGTGGGCGAAGATTGGCGCAACGGCCGTCTTTATTTACCCCAAGAAGATCTACACGCATTTGGCCTGAGCGAAACAGACATTGATGCGGGCGTTGTAAGCGACCGTTGGCGCGATTTTATGCGCTTCCAAATCGCCCGCAATCGCCAGTTATACGCAGAAGCGTGGCCGGGGATTGGTATGTTACACAAAGACGGCCGTTTTTCAATTGGCGCAGCAGCCGGACTCTACAGCGGTATCCTTGATGACATCGAAGCCCATGACTATGATATATTCTCACGACGTGCCCATGTATCCAAATGGGGCAAAGTTCGCCGGTTACCAACTATTTGGTGGCGTACGCGGCAGTTTACCTTTCCTGAGGTTGCCCCCGTCACGTTACCCACCTATACAATAACCTAAACGGCATCTGTGAGGCTTTGTGCAATGAAATGCTTAATGATATTAGCCCCCCTTAGAAGGTGGTCATTTACTCGTGTTTTTCGTTTCCCACAAACAACAAAAATCGGTTACAATGAAAGTCATGAACAGGCTTCGAAAGTGGGCAGCGCCTCCACACTTCTCCAATGAGGAAAAGAACAGTTTAGCATATGTCCTCAATGTGCTTCTGCTCTCTTTTTTAGCAGCAGCCGCATTTCTTTTTTTCGCAATCCTATTGTTTGCCCCCGATCAGATCAGCCGTCTCCCCATCCCTGCTGGTATGTTTTTGCTTTTAATCTGTATACGCTTTTTCCTTATTCGTGGACATCTGCAACTAGCCAGTGGGCTCATGATTTTTGGTTTATGGGTGATCTTAACAATCGCGATTTTCACTGGTGGGGGTATCACTTCGCCAGCTTTTATTGGATATATCGTCATTATTTTGTTATGTGGATTATTATTAGGCTATCGCGAAGCTCTGCTTGCAGTCATTGTGAACAGTATAATCGTTGTAATCTTGATCACAACGGACGATATGTTGCTTTCCCGACTACAGATATCCACCCCTTCACAAACCCTAACCGGCCTAGCGTTTATTTCTGTATTTATAGCCGTGACCGCCATTACCTATTTAACCACATCACGCATCAATCAAGCATTGCGCCAAGCTCAGCAGGAGATTACTGAACGCGAAAAGACAGAAACAGCCCTACGGGAAAGTGAAACGCGTTATCGTGAACTGGTAGATGATGCGCGTGATGTCATTTTCACATTAGACCGCGAGGGTGAAATAACAACACTAAATCCTGCTTTTGAAACTATCACTGGTTGGAAAATCTCAGATTGGCTCGGTGTTCGCTTAAGCAGGCTCATCGATGCAGATTATCTGCCTTTAGCCAGTGAATTGTTTGAAGGTTTACGTGACAGTCAAACGGCCGTTGCTCCCACCGAATTCGCAGTTTCAACCGCTTCTGGCAGTTATTTAATCATGGAAATAAGTGCAAATCCACAAGTTAAAGATGGTGAGACAGTTGGCATTTTGGGGATTGCCAGAGACATAACCTTGCGCAAACAATCCGAAGAAATGCTGCGCCAAGCCCAAAAATTAGACAGCCTGGGGCTTTTAGCCGGTGGCATTGCCCATGATTTTAACAATCTTTTATTGGTCATGATGGGACAG
>CAYGMR010000113.1:0-12982 GCA_964350725.1 uncultured Ardenticatenaceae bacterium
GTCAAATTTTGTGTCAAGTTTGCATCGCTACCAGACCAAATTTGACAAATCTCGTGTGTACCCCTGGCCAATTGTCTCTAAAGAAACTGTAGGGGTACGCCCACGTCATGCGCATAAAACAGTAGTGTTACAGGCCCAGTGGCAGCATGCTGCCACTGGGCAAGAAGAGCGTGCATCCTGCGCAAAATTAGAGTGTTCGCCTGATCATAAGTCAGCTTTGATCTTATTTATGCAAGGCATTCAACCAGCCTTTGCATGTCTTGTATACATCGGCAGCACCAACTAATTCGCCTTCTACTTTTAGCTCTGCAGGATGGAGTATAAATGGTTGGGTCTGTGTGCCACCCATGCCTCCGTGGAAGCCAATCAACTCTTCAAAAGCACAACCCTCGTTCGTTTCGGGGTCGTAGAAACTGTTGACTAAAATGTCTGGGCAGTTGGGGAAGCTGCTGGTGCGGCGCAAATGCTGTGGCGCACGTGCGCCAAAGTTGGCTAACGGGTTCTCGCCTTCAATGCGATCCTCTGCAAGATAATAACGGCCGTTTCTACCCACTACCACCGCGCCCTCATTTTCCGTGTTTACCATCACAAAACCAACCCCTTCATGGGCGACCAGCCCGGGGATTACCGCCGGAAAGGCTGCGTCGATTTCCTCAAATGTCATGCGGTGATCCCATTGGGTGAATGAAATCAAGCCTAAATTACCAGATGCTAAAACGACAACGGCCGTTTCTTCTGCAACTACTTTCTCTTTAGGTTTGTCGTCCTTACCCTCCAAAGCCACTTCGCCATCCACTGTCTTTGGTTTAAACACACGGCTAAGTGCTTTTACCGCACTTGAGTCTTCATTTGCGATAGCATCGGTTAAGAAAATATTGACCTTTCTGATACTTTCGCCTGAATCGGTTGCTCCTTGTACGCGATATTCAAATGTCATCAATTTCTGGACAAATTCTTCTAATGACATGTCGTAGCGCTGTTGGAAAGTCGCTCCGCCCGTTTGACCATGATCGGACAAAATCACCAGATGATAGGGGCGCGGGGCTTCTTTGCTGGCGCTTTCTATGCGTGCAAACTGCTGGTCGAGTTTGTATAGTGCATCAAACGCCCCCGGATCATATATCCCTGAATGATGAGCAATTTCATCATAACCGACAAAGGTTGCATAGGCTGACGGCCGTCCGGCGAACATATCACCTAGCAGCGTATAGATGTTTAACTCACGCATGATGGTTGTCATTGTCGCTCGAATCAGGGGATAAACGCCGCCACGATGATGCTTGTCTAAAATCGGCTGCACATTATTTTTTCTGTTTTGACGGAACTGCCACTTTTCTAAAATCACATCCCAAATAAATAACAACAATGTGCGTCCAGTGTTGTAGGGGTTGGCAAAATAGGCTTGGAATTCCGACGCATGGAACCTTGTGCGATCGGTGATCGAACTGGCTGTGGCCATCACATAGGGTGCATCGCCAGATAACAAATTGCCGCGACTGGCTCCATTATCTGACAGCAGCCCATTGCCGTCAGAGCGTTCTTTTTCTATAAGGGGCAAAATCTTGGTATTGCTTGAAGCCACAATTTCCTTCGTTTCTTTGTCATACCAACGGAAGGCGGGGATATTGCTGTTGTCGCCGTGCAAAATGCCAGCCTGGCTGGCAGAGGTTTGGGAGGATGTATCCGTTTCCCAGCTCGTGATGACATGACTGCCACTATCAACCCATCTTTTGAGCGTTGGCATATACCCTTCGGCCATCGCTTTTTCTAGAATGGGTTCCGCAAGGCCATCAATTTCCAAGAAAAAGATACCGGGTACATCTGTTTCTTCAGGATGCTCGGTACGTTTCATGCGCCGTTTTACTTGATTACGTGTCCAGGAATTGTCGTCGTCGATGGTCAACAGGGTGCTGAAGATGATGTTGATAGCAGCCATGCCCAACGCCAACCAAAATGCAGACCAGAAGTCGACAAGTGTGAATCCTGCCACTAGTTCTGATGCCAACCAGACGATAAGGCCATTCATGAGCAGCGCGCCAAGCCCCAAGGTCAACACAGCAAAAGGCAGTAAGACGCGACTTAATAAGGGCCAAAGCAAGGCGTTTAACAAACCGATGACGGCTGCAGCCACAAGCGCCGTTGCTCTGTTTTCTATTGTTACACTATCCATGAGACGGGCCATAATCAACAACGCAATCGTCTGAATCACCCAAATGAGTAATATGCGAATGACAGGCCTTTTTAATATTGGTGTTTTTGGTGCTTGCATAATTTTCTTCCGTGACAGCTTTAGGTTTGAAAGCGGCCGTTTCGATCAACAATTGTTCACTTTATTCTTCTTTGTCTTCGGCGCGCAGCCGCTGCCTTAATTGCAGCGCTTGCACCGGCACCCAGCGCCAAAACCGGCCGGGCCACCTAATTATACCCAAGATGCCACAGATGTTTAAATGTTTGCTAGGTGCGGCGTATTTGTAAGTGCGCCGCACCTGGCATAAGAACCTAGCCAGCAATACCAGCCGCCACATCATTGAGCGCATGATGTACATGCAAATCAGTTTCTGCTTCGATGTGCGCGGGTTTCAGGTCGAACGTAACTTTCTTCACCGTGCCAGTAAAGATGTAGGGTGCCTTTTCCTCATAATTAAGGTCAACTACACCACCGTTGTCACGGCCGATATCCATCCCTGCATAAGACGTAAATGCAATCGGCACAGTTTTGTCTAATCGCCCTTCTCCGATTTGCTTGTCATTGGCAAAGAGCGTCACATGACCGCCGGAACCGGGCTTCGGTTCATCGATCTCAAACAGCAGCTTGACCGTTACATCACCAGTGGGTAATGGTTCAGTGGCGATTTGACGGTAGAACTCAACCCCCAAAAGGGAGTACGTGTGGTGCAGTAAGCCCTGCGCATCTACCCACAGCGCAAAACCGCCGGTGAAGTCTGCATTGGCCACAATAACACCTTCGGCACCGCCTGCGGGTATTGTCAGTTCACCTTCGATGGCGTATGACCGGCCTTGAATACGCGGCGTCATGCCTCGCTGGACATTCTGCACATCGCCCATGAAGTCAAAGCGCGTGACGGTAGGCAGTGGTGGCAAAATGCCATAGACAACCGATAGACCTGCCATCAAGGGCAAGACGCGGTTGCGTTCAGCTTCGCTCCACCACAGTTCTTGCAATTCTAGAACTTTGTCTGGGTGCTGATCGGCGATGTTGTGTGCCTGGGAAAAGTCTTTGCTGAGATCATATAGTTCCCAACCGACATCCCGGTCTGGATCCCAATCGGCATCGGGGCCGAATTGGGCGAGTGTGGCGGGTGAGATGTCCCAAGGGATGCGGTCGGGGCGCGAGGCTGCCCACCAGTTGTCTTTGTACATGGCGCGGCAGCCAAGCATCTCAAAGTATTGTGTGGTGTGGCGTTCGGCGGCGTCTTCGTCATCAAAGGTGTACATGAAGCTGGTGCCGTCCATCGGCTCTTGCTCAATGCCGTCTACTAGCTTTGGCTCAGGGATGCCCACTACTTCCAGAATAGTTGGGCCAACATCAATGACATGCGTAAACTGCGACCGCAGCGCTTTGTCTGCCTTGATATTGTTCGGCCAGGAAATGACCATCGGGTCTCGTGTGCCGCCCAGGTGGCTGGCGGTCTGCTTGCCCCATTGGAAGGGGGTGTTCATGGCGTGCGCCCAGGCTGCGGCGAAGTGGGGGGCGGTGTGTTCGCTGCCCAGTGCTTCGATGCCGCCATATTGTTCAATCAGCTCTAGCTGCTGCTGAGCCTCAAGCACGATACCATTGATGAAGGTCATCTCGTTGAAGGAACCGGTGGTGGTGCCTTCCATGCTGGCACCGTTGTCGCCCCAAATGTAGATGACTAAGGTGTTGTCGAGATCGCCCATTTCTTCAATGGAATCGAGCAAGCGACCTACGTTCCAGTCGGCATTCTCTGAAAAACCTGCAAAAACCTCAACTTGGCGTATGTACAGCTCTTTCTGGACAGCGTTAAGTGTGTCCCATGCTGGGAAAAGATCAGGGCGTTCAGTCAATTCTGTATCTTGCGGAATGATGCCCATCTCTTTTTGGCGTGCAAAAATCTCTTCGCGCAGCTTGTCCCAACCCTGGTCGAATTTGCCCTTATATTTATCCGCCCATTCTTTGCCGACGTGGTGGGGGGCATGGCTGCAACCGGTGGAGTAGTACATCATCCACGGTTTGGTGGTGTCTTGGGCGCGGACCGCATGTAACCATTCGATGGCTTTGTCGGTGATGTCGTCTGGGAAGTAGTATTGTTTGCCATCTTTGCCTTCGGGCACGCCCAGCACCCAGTCGTCTTGGGTGATGACGGGATCGTATTGACCGGCCGCGCCGCTCAGGAAGCCCCACCAATGGTCGAAGCCCCAGGATTTGGGCCAGTTATCAAAGGGACCCGCCGCACCCTGCACGTTATCGGGGGTGAGATGCCATTTGCCGAATCCGGCGGTGACGTAGCCGTTTTCTTTGAGGATGCGTGGGAAGGCGGTGCAGCTTTTGGGTCGGGCAGCGGTGTAGCCGGGGAAGGGGCCAGGGAATTCAGCAATGGACCCCATGCCAACGCGATGTTGGTTACGGCCGGTTAATAAGGCGGCGCGTGTGGGGGAACAAACGGCCGTTACATGCAGCCGATTGTAAGCCAAACCCTCTTCCTGTATGCGGTCAAAGGCCGGTGTGTTAATTGGTCCGCCAAATGAACTCGGGCCACCGAAGCCGGCATCGTCAATGATGACAAGCAGGACATTGGGAGCGTCATCCGGCGCTTTGGGGCCTGGAACCATAGACCAGTCGGCCACGGAATCGCGCAATGTGCGTCCGGCCGTGCCCCCGAAGGTGCGGTCGGGAATGGGCAGCACAGTGCGGTCGGGAACAAACTTGCCACGCGCCTCAGCCAGCGCATCTTTAAGGCTTTCGTCTATGACGGCAACCGACTTGGCGGGTGAGTCGGCCATGGCGCGTTCAGCCGCCAGCCTATCTTCTTCACGCACGATAGCCAGGATAGCGGCCATACCTGGTTTAAGCTTTTCGCCGAGTCCACTCTCGATACCACTTTCTATTTTGTGTTTGGCAAACTCGCCAACAATCGCCCCACCGGCAGCACCGACAGCAACCGAGGCCAGCAGTGGTGGCGCGGCAAGACCGACGAGAAGGCCAACGCCGCCACCCCAGCCCGCGCCTTTGCGTCCGAGATGGTCGCCTGTTGCGCTAACGATAACTTGTCCATCTTTATCTTTTTGAACGAGGATCATGCCATCGCTTTTAATGCTTTTGTTTTTGACCAACTGCGTGAGCTGGTCAAAGTTCTGTTCGGCTGGCTCGACAGCTTGGTAGCCAGCTATGATAACGATATTTTGTTTCTTACTCATGTTCGTTCTCCTTATTTATTAGCTCGCCTTTGAAAATTAAATCGCCCGAAAATTATTCAGACATAACCGAACAGTCACGGAATAATTTTCGGGCGATTTGTTTATATAACAATCACGAGGATCTCAATTGAGTCAGGGAGCACTAAATTTTTTTTAGTCGTGTGCCATTTGATCAATGCACACTGTGACAGCTAAAATCAATAAATCATCTTGTCCTGGGTCAACTTAAACGCCATAACTATCACTGTCTTTCTTCACGCCTTTCTTTTCCACAGCGCATAAATTTTTCTCCTAATACCCTTCGTAATTAGGAATGCGTTTACGGCCGACACCACCACCATAAGATGCAATGTCTGCGAATAACATGATGCCTATCCATAGCCAATCCCAGCCAGTTACACCACCAGGCGAAACGATGACGTACATAATCGTTGTCCAAGGGAGGAAGATGATCCCTAATATCGGCCAGATCCAATAAGCAGAAGGCCAGTTACTGAAAGCAGCTTGCCATCGCACTGGTTGGAAGATCCACCAAAACGCACCGAAAATACGCGGGCCTAGTAAAACGAGTGCTAAAAATGCACAACACATAGATAATTCTCCTTGAATAAATGATGATAAGATACTAGCCTATCTTTTTTTGATAAGAGTTGAAATTCTGAAACCTGGAGGCTAGTCCAGCTTGTGGGTAAAAACGGGAAAATGCTTTGAAGTTGAAAAAATAAATCATGCAAATGCTACTTTGGCCTAGCTTTTTCTTGATTGCGCTTTGCGTAATTATGCAGGATATCTAGCAGCCAATCTGGCCGATCTCCTTTACTTACAAAAGCATCAGCGCCAGCATTTAACATTAATCTGCCGTCTTCAGCGTCACTGCTCATCACCAGTACGACTGGTCGCGGTTCAAGCGCATGCAGGTTGCTGATCAAAAATTTGATTTGGTCGCCGGCCAACTTCTTGTCCAGCAAGATCAAGTCCGCCGTGACGTCTAATACCATCTGCAGCAGCGTATCTACATCCTCCACTTGGCCTATTATTTCTAGATCAGGATCATCTCGGAGTACTGTCGTTAGTGCCCAGCGTGCTTTTTGATTTTGATCGGCCAGAATAATATCCATTAAGTGCCAGCTCAGCGCGTAAAGACTTGTGGATTCAGAGGTTGATTTGTTTACAAGAGAGTGAAATATCTCTTACTCTTCTAAGTTGTATGTATTTTTCCTACAATTGTATTATAACAATTTTGCAACTTAGGGAGATCAACCAAAAGGCAGGTTTGAAGTCTAGTTTTTGTCCTAACTTGAAGAGGGGGAAGGTACCTGACCTAAAGGATAGGGTGGGTGGACGAGCTCACATTTTTGGAGTTTACTCATTGTGGTTGTCTAGTAAACCATGTTCCATGGCAATGGTTACGGCCGTTACGCGGTTTCTAGCGCCTAATTTTTCGAATAAATTCTTTAAGTGAAACTTCACAGTTGCCATGCTTATTGTAAGCTGGTTAGAGATTTCGAGGTTGGATGCGCCTGTCACTAATAAGGCCAATACCTCCTGCTCTCTGGCGGTGAGGTTAAAACCAATGTCATGCCTTTGACGCGTCGATTTGATCAAGGCATCGGTCGCTTCGGGAGCCAGCGTTGCTTGTCCCGCATAGGCGGACTTGATAGCTGCTGCTAATTCTTCTGCACTGACATTTTTCAATAGATAACTGGTGGCTCCAGCCCTTAACGCTTCCTCAACCAGGTTCTGTTCATGAAAGCTGGTAAGAATAATAATTTTCACTGGCTTGCCAAGCGCCATGATTTGCCGGGTGGCCTCGCTGCCATTCATTGATGGCATAATCATATCCATCAGAACAACATCTACCTCATTTTGGGCACAAAAATCCACAGCTTGCATGCCATCCACAGCTTCACCAATTAGCTCCATCCAATCAAAGCCTAAAATGAAATTTTTTAGCCCGCTGCGTACCATAGCATGGTCATCGACGATTAGGACACGAATAGGTTTTGTTTCTAGCATTAGTCACTTTCTGCTTCGCCACGCCAGGTCAGGGACAAACGTGTCCCTTCTCTGATCTGGCTGTCAATGGTTAAGATCGCTTTGATATCTGCGGCGCGTTCGCGCATGATGCCCATGCCCAAGTGCTCTGCCTGTTCATTTTGAGGAGAGAAACCGATGCCATCATCTTCAACGAACAGCTGCACTTTGTATGTTGTGTTGCCGGTCGTGTTCTGAGAAACCGGTGTGACACTTAAACTCAAGGTAACTTGGCTGGCTCGGGCATGTTTGGCAACGTTGTTTAAGGCTTCCTGTGCGATCCGATAAAAACTAATATGAACTTCTTCCGGCAGTTTGGGAACTTGTTCAATAAAAAGCCTAAACGGCAAGCCGACTCGACTGGTGCTGGCTTCGGTTAACTGTGTTAGTAATTCAGCCAGCGAGAATTTGGCAACGGCCGTGGGGCGCAGTTCAAGCAGCATGGTGCGCATTTCTGCCAGGGCACCGCGTGTTAAACGCCGTAGTTCTTCAAGGCTTTGCGCGCCCATCTCAGGGTCGCGCCGCCAAATTCTTGGCAGAACTTCGGCGACAAGACTGGCAGAAAATAACACCTGGGTTACGGAATCGTGCAAATCTCGTGCCAGGCGATTGCGTTCTTCACTGGCTACCAAAACGCGGGCTTGGTCGAGATAGGTTGCATCCTGAGCCAAAGTAACTAGGTCAAGCGCTATTTTTGTAACTAGTTCCTTTTGAGCTTCAGCGATATCCTGCTTCTGTTGGGGTTGCGCGACACCTAATACGCCCGTAATTAGGTCACTTTTGATCATGGGCGCAATGAGTAATGACCGCCACTCAGATTCTTGGAAACAGTTTGGGATTTCTGCCCTCGAAACTGTTTCATCGACAGACAATACAAGTGTTTGCCTCATCTCAAGTTCCTGGCGCAGTGGAGAACCCTTCTTAAAAGCTGTCCACAATGGTCTCGATTCAGGTGATGGCCCCACATGCATCTGGCCACACAAGAAATTAACCTGTTCGTCTCTGTTATCCCAACTAAGAAAGAAAACCGAGCGGGTATTAAATATTTGGAGAATTACTTCAAACAGGGTTTCGTAGGCCCGCGGTAAATCAACCGACCCTCGGATTTTCTCACGTGCCAAAATGAATTTAGACATCCAGGAAATGCGTTTGTGCAGCAGTTCTTCCAGGCCTGCCCGCTCAGATACCTCATGCGTTAGTTGCTCATTGATAACATTCAATTCATCAGTACGTTCTTTTACAAGCCTCTCAAGATGTTTACGATAGTCATTTAATTCCGTTTCTTGCCGTTTACGTTTTGTTATATCCTGAAAGGCGGCCACGGCCGATTCGATATTTCCCTTATCATCTCTGACGGGGCTAGCCCACACTTCTAGCGGAACGCGTTTGTCCACAAGGTCTGCCTCAATATCATCTGCAGAAGCAGGCTCACCTTGTAATGCACGCTGAATGGGCATGTTCTCAAGTGGGTAAGGGTCATCACTGCCTGCAATGCGGAAAGCGAAGTAGTCCGCTGCTTGTGCTAGGGTACGCCTTGCGGAAATATCCAGGCTGATTCCCTGGGTCGGGTTACTGAGAATATCAGCTGTGCGTTGGTTGCTAAAGGTTGGTTTCTGATCGAGTCCGTAAACAACCACTCCAACAGGCAAAGCCTCCAGTGTTTGGGTTAGCCGATGCTCAGAGTTTTGTAAACTACGGTTAGCGCTTTCTGTTTCGGCTTGCAACAAGTTGATGCGATCGGCCAGTGCAATAGACCAACAAACTGCCATCCAGGCAATAGTAAAACGATAGCTGTTTTCAGTGATAAAGTTGCTGGATATCAATCCCATCCGCGTGAGCATAAATATAAGAATTCCAACTAGCAAACCGGCCAAGGCAATTAACAAAAACCGGGTCACTTGAAAGCCTCTTTGCCAGGCAAGCAGCATGATTACTGCAACTGTTACCACTGTTACGACAATCGTCGGTGCCATGATAGTCGCTAGATCATGATAGCTGATTATGAAAATCGTAAGCAGTAGTACGATCGATGCCAGTATGACCCATGCCCCAGCAAATACACTATTTATCAAATGGATTCTTGGCAGCAGTTTTTTCGCCGATATAAAAGAATCATTGAATAAAATTAGGGGCACAAAAATGAACGATATACTCAGAACAATAAGCTGTGCTTTAAAAGGGTATAAATTGGGCGCGATGTAAACTTCTAAAAGGCCTGTCTGGGTAATATCGTAGAAAATAATGCCGCCTAACAGAAGCACTAGATAAAGATAGCTCACATCGCGTAGTGAAAAAAAAGGAACAGATTATAACCAAGAAGACCTAGCATGATCCCCTGGAATATTCCGTGCCAGATATTTTTCTGAAGAGCGTGCGTTAAGAAAGCCGCCGGTTCCCACATGAGCAGCGATAGGGTCATTGAAGCGCCATTTTCCAGGCGCATGTAGTAGGTTTGTTGACTTTGGTCAGGAATCATCAGATCAAAAACGATGGTTGGGTAAATGATGTCCCTTGTTGTAATTGGGCGCAAGGCGCCAGTTTGCTTGATTTCAAAGCCATCGCTGCCTGCCGATGGTGTGAACAGATCAACAAAATGCATATTGGGATAAGTTAATTCCAACAGCCAGCGCTCAGCTTGTGGGCTATCATTGCGCACCTGAAAGCGCAGCCAATAGGCACTGCTCGTAAAGCCGAAATTGGGCACTTCAACTTGGCTGGGCGTAAAACGAGAATCGAATTCTGAGGAAGTGACGTCACTGATTGTTAATTCTCCGCCAGGGTCTTCCAGGATTTCCATGTGTAAACCTAAGGGATAGCTGTCTTGTTCATCAGATAGGAGCAATGGGGCAGGTTCGGGAAGCCCGTCAGACTGGGCATGGGCCCGAGACCAATGGGTGATAATCAGTAAAGCGAATAGTATTAGGGTTGTGCGTTTCATCTTTTGTCTTGTACCGATTATTATAGCAAATTCGTTCTTGGATGCTTGCATATCAAACGGATACCGCGTTTGCATTGCTAAAAAGCGCAGATTTGGAGGCTGTTTTTTCGTATAGCAAGATATATACCCTTTGTCTCTACAAAAACTGTAGGTATACTCTCGCACCATGAGCATAAAAATATTATTGTTGCAAGCACGGCAGCAGCATGATGTTGCCTTGCATGAAGAACGTGCATCATTCGCTAAATTAGCCGGTCTGGCGGTCGAGAAGGTTGTACCATATGATTTATTGAGTGCCACGCCACCATTGGCAGAAATTAAGCAATATGACGCCTTGATGGTGGGGGGCAGCGGCGATTATTATGTGTCGAAGGGCAATTTGCCGGGCTATACGGCCGTACTTGATCTCCTCGCTGCTGTTGTGGACGCTGGGCATCCCACATTCGCTTCATGTTTTGGTTTTCAACTCATGGTCGAGGCGCTCGGCGGTAAGATCATTTATGATCCCGATGCCATGGAAGTCGGTACATATGAATTGACGTTAACGCCAGAGGCACAAGCAGACGAACTGTTTTGTGAATTACCGGCTGCTTTCATGGCGCAGCTGGGGCACAAAGATCGTGCTAAAACAATGCCACCCGCTGTCATCAATTTAGCCAGCAGCGCACGTGCACCGTTCCAGGCGCTGCGTGTGCCGGGCAAACCGATTTGGGCCACCCAATTCCATCCTGAATTGACCCGTGCGACCAATCTCGGCCGTTTCAAGATTTATCTAGATGGGTATGCTGCCACCATGCAGCCAGAGTTAATCGAAGAAACGTTAAGTCGATTCGAGGAAAGCCCAGAAGCAAACAATCTCTTAGCCAGCTTCATTCATTTGATTGCTAGTTGAGGATTTCTAGTTGAGACTGCGGTTATGAGAAAAATACCATGGTACTTCGTCATTCTATTTTGTATTTTATTCGCAATTTTGCTGGAAGTGATTCTTATGCGAGACATGCTTTTTATTCCTTCAGAACCACCATCAAAACTTGACGAACTCCCTGCAACACCCACGACAATCCTTGGTGTAAAAAGTTCTGATTTTTTCGTGGCTGAAGTTTGGGTACGGACAATTGATGATAGAGTTTTTACTACTGTTGTTGGACAAAATATTGGTAATCTAGCTTGGGGAGAAGATAATCCGGCACCACCAAACTTAAAGCATGGAGGGTCCTGCACACGAGGAGTTCGAAAGCTTTTTGAGAGCGCTGCTGGTGAAATTATCGACTGTGTTACTATGCAGCCAGTTGGTGAGTGGTGTCCTGCGCCATTAACATCATTCGCCATTTCAAAAAATGGTGCTGTGTGGAAATATGAAAAGCAACTTCCCTGTCTCTCTATTTTTTCTCTTTTGTTTCCTGGTTTTATAGTGGGAGGTTTGATTCTTGGCGTGTTGTTAGTGATTGCCAGAAGGCTAATCGTACTCATCAATAATCACAGACTTGCGCTAATACAAGTTAGTTTAAGTATGTGTATGTGGAAATCTGGATTTTCCCCTGCTCTTGCTCCGCGAGACCCTAAGGGCTTTGTTCCTGTAGAAAACGCTTAGGGTCTATACATGCTGACATGTATCTGAATGTATGCTACCATTTGCAGACCATGACGAAGAAGAAGCGCAATGTCCTGCCCATATCCCAACGGCCGTTTCCCGACGAGCCAGCCTGGATTCATGAAGCTAGCTTCCTATTAGAAGCGGGTACGCGCAGCTTGAAAACTGAAACCACCTACCGCAGTGGCTTGCGCCTGCTGGCAGATTGGCTGCAACATTTTGGCAAAGCAGATTACATCCTGGACGATCCGTGGCCGCTTTCACCACAGAATTTGTCAACGGCCGTTATCCTCAATTTCCGTAGCTGGCTGCTCTCCAACCGTTCCGTTGCAACCACAACCACCTACATGGCCGCTGTCGTCGGCTATCTGCACTATCTGGATGGCCAAGATGCTCTGCCCCCAGGCGTACAGCTAGGTAAACTGCAACGCCAGATGTCGCGCCGTCAAGTTGAACGCAACCAGGCTGAAACGGTAATCGACATGGATCATGCGCGTCAGGAAATCCCGCAGATTATTCGCTATTATGACCAACTACCCCTGCCCCCCGAAAACGACACATACAACCGGCGGCTCTCGCTTTTGCGGGATCGTGCGTTGGTCAAGACGCTGTATTCGACGGCGGCACGTATTTCGGAAGTGGTGGCGTTGAATCGGCATAATGTGGATAACGGCCGTGCCCAATATGCCACCATCATCGGTAAAGGCAACAAACCGCGTACTATTTTTCTGCGCGATTATGCACGGCAGGCGATCAGCCGATATTTAGCAGAACGCAGCGACAGCAACCCCGCCCTTTTTGTCTCACACAGCCGCAATTCATTGAATGCGCGTCTGTCCAAAACCTCGGCGCATAATATCGTCAAAAGGGCTGTACGTGCGTTAAAGATGAATGCGGGTATTTCCGCGCATGATTTCCGCCATTATCGCGCCACGCAGCTGCTGCGCGAGGGGATGCCGCTGGAAGTGGTACAGGAATATTTAGGCCATTCCGATGTGTCAACTACGCGAAATATTTATGCA
>CAYGMR010000114.1:0-6159 GCA_964350725.1 uncultured Ardenticatenaceae bacterium
GCCCCATCACGCAAACGCACAAATGTATCGGTTCCGCCGAGAAACGGCCGTGCCTCCCCCGCATGTTTAGCCAAAAACCGACTGGCTTCTTGCAGCGAATCAGGCTTTACATAATCAAACTCTGACAACCCAGGTGTCGGATTCAACATCAGTAGACGCTCCTTTCAAACACAAAACCGGGATTTTCGGCACACATTCCGAAAATCCCGGTTATTATGGGTAAATTATTTTGACCTAAGATGAAATTTGCCGACAATAAAATTGAGCACTTTTCCATACTCAATTTTACAATGTCAACACTATTTACATCAACTGCCAATTGTCACGTTTTTCCTATGACAGAACGCAGTGATTAACGATGAGATTAATACGCAATAACAAGCAGACCAACTACATATACAAGCCGATGCAGCCGCTTCCAATTCTTACGCAAGCGCCGCATTGCCCATTTGTTGGCAAGAAAATAATAATCCGCGCGTTGGGTCGTTTTGGCATTGGCTAAGTACATTCAAAAATGTTATGCGGGGTGAAATTGCGGCATGGTCAGGAGGCACGGCCGCGAGCGATCTATCATTGCATGTTTGTCTGTACTTAAATGAGTAGGATTACAAATGGCTCTCCCACATAAATATCGAAGTGCCCAAACAACCACTAATTTTTGCCAATGAACCAACAGCTAAACTTGCAAAATCGCCCGCAATAGCCGTGCCAGTTTTTCACCGGCCACCAACGCCACTTCTAACACTTCTAAATGATCATCGGGCGGCTGATCAGCCGCGCCTGTGGCAACGTTTGTTATGGCAGAAAAGCCCAAGATACGCATACCAGCATGACGTGCGGCCGTTACTTCTGGCACGGTCGACATGCCCACAGCATCCCCACCAATAATACGCAAAAAACGGCGTTCGGCGGGGGTTTCAAAGGTGGGACCCGACCAGGCCACATACACACCTTGTTGCAAAACAATCTGTTCTTGTGCCGCGATTTGCAGGGCTAATTTTTGCAGTTCGGGCGTATACGTATGCGTCATATCGGGAAAACGGGGGCCAAGGGACTCTTCATTGGGGCCAATTAGTGCATTCGTGCCCATCATATTGATATGGTCACTGATTAGCATCACATCGCCCGGCCGGAAGTCGGGATTGAGTCCACCAGCAGCATTGGTAACGATGAAGGTTGTGGCACCTAAGGCCTGCATGACACGGGTGGGAAAGATAACGGCCGTCATCGGATGTCCCTCATAATAATGCAGCCGCCCCTGCATCACCACAACGTTTCGGCCAAATAATTGACCCAACACCAGTTTGCCAGCATGGCCATGTACAGTCGAGACATGGAAGTTGGGAATTTCGTTATAGGGGAATTCGGCATCCACCTCAATTTCATCAACCAATCCGCCCAGGCCAGAGCCAAGCACCAGCGCGATTTCCGGTTGAATTGTTGTGCGTGCCTGGATATAGTCACGCGCTGTATTTATTTGTTCTTGTAGATTGCTCATGATGGTATTGATTTACCCTCCATTATTTTTATATCTATAAACTATCTTTCCAGCTATACTTTTTTGCCACGAATTTACTCGAATTATGCATCAAATCCGAGGTAATTCGTATAAATCTATGGTCAAATAATGATTATGGTACCTATCGTGTATTCTGGTCTTTTTGCCAATTTTGTCAAACCATTAAATTCTTGAATTCGACTTCACAAAATCGATAATCTCGTCTACATACCCATAAGCCAACGCAACGGCCGTATCGGCCGCCCCATAATAAATCGCAATCCTACCCGTGTCAGCATCAGTCAGCGCTGCGCAGGGGAAAGCGACATTGGGCACATCGCCCGTGCGTTCATAGGGTGCTTGCGGTGCCAAAAGGTACGGCTCGGCGCGATAAAGTACCTGCCACGGCCGTTCCAAATCCAACAGTGCCGCCCCAAAACTATAAACAAAACCATTACATGATGTCAGTACACCATGATAAATCAGCAGCCACCCTTCTGTGGTTTCAATGGGGATGGGACCTGCCCCGATTTTGGTCGACTGCCAGCCGCTAGTTGCCCCCATCACATAACGATGTCGTCCCCAATAAGTCATGTCGGGGCTTTCGCTGTAATAGATGTCGCCAAATGGGGTGTGGCCGTTGTCGCTGGGGCGGTTGAGCATCGCATATTTGCCATTGATTTTGCGCGGGAATAAAACGCCATTACGATTAAAGGGCAAATAGGCATTCTCCATTTGATAAAAGGTTTCAAAATCATAGGTGTAGCCAACGCCGATTGTGGGGCCATAATAGCCATTGCACCAGGTCACATAATACCGGTCTTCAATCCAAACGACGCGCGGATCATAAGCATATTCAAATTGGTTGATTTCGGCAGCGGTGGGGCTGTCGGGGTCAGGTAAGAATTCGATGCGCTCATTGCTGATGTCCCAATTAATGCCATCCTTGCTCACACCGCGATGCAGTTGCATTTGGCGCGTTTTGCTGTCACAACGAAACACACCCGCAAAGCCATCACCATAGGCCACAACCGCACTGTTAAAGATGCTGTTGGAGCTGGGGATATGGTCATGGGCTATGATCGGATTGTTTGGCGAACGCCAAATGATGTCATTGCTGCCGGATTCGCGCTGTTCCCAGGGCATATGGGGCAAAACGGAACCGATAATGGTTGTTGTTTTTTTATCTTTGGTTTGTGTTTGCATAAGGTCCTTTTACTTTAAGTTTTGTGGTTGAGGGAGGATCGTGGGCTGGTCAACGGCCGTTGCCCTTGTGTATATTTTATGCAAAAAAACGGATGACACCAAACATTTGGCATCACCCGTTCAGAAAGCACACTGGCCTTGAACTCAGTCAAAAAGAAGACCAACCGAATCATTACTTCTGGTTGGACATCAATGCCTTTTTCGTGACACGGATGGGATTGGGATAATTTTTGTTCAAGAAGTTGCTGTTTTTCTGATGAGCAGATCAATGTCTCAAAAAAATATATGCATAAATATGGCAAGCAAAACAGATTGGCTAAAAATAGCGAGGATGGATGAAAGCAATACGGCCGTAGACATCGACTCCAAGCAAACTTGATACTTTTGTGCCATCATATAGGCGTTTATGCCCACTGGCATACCGGCTGCCATCACCGCTACGGCACCCCACAATGGATCCAGATCAAACACAAAAAATGCCAGCACCCCAACCAAAAGTGGCTGCACCACCATTTTCAAACCGACAATTGTCCACACTTCCCCCAAATGCCCTGCAATTTTGTAGGTTGCCAATGACGCGCCTAAGACAACCAAGGCGGTTGGCAGCGCGGCACGGCTTATTATTTCGATTGTTGTGTCAATGACTGCGGGAATAGGAATGGCGAAAAAGTTGAAGATTAAGCCTAACACCAGACCAATAATGATGGGATTGCTTGCCAGGTTCTTGATGGTTTGTAGGGCGAGTGAGCGCGGGGAACGGCCGTTGCCTAAACCACGCTCAGCAATGACAGACACCATAAAAAATTGAATCGCGCTGTGAATCGAAACCAATATTAACAGGGGCAGAATAGCTTCCTCACCTAATCCGGCTGAAATAATGGGCAAACCCACCAAAATCAGGTTTGAATATGAGGAACCCATCCCAAAAACGCCTTGCTCCTGGATCAATAAACCAAATCGTTTACGTCCCAGCCACATACCCAACCCGAACACGACAAATAAAGCCAGGTAATAGGAAAGCAAAAATTGCCAGTTGAGTTGAGGAGGTAATTCAAGCTTGGCCAATGAGTTAAATAACAAGGTGGGGATTGCCAGCATAAAGACAAATCGCGAAAGTCCATTGATATCGCCTACGCTAAAAACACCTTTCAGCGCCAAAAGATAACCAATGAATGCGATGGCAAACACAGGGAATATGATTTCGATAATGTTCATACGCTGAATGGTATATAATCCCCATCTAAACAGCAATAACCGTGAAAAGGAAATCATATGCAAGATCGTTACCGTTTTAGACGCGCTGAATCAGATAGAGATGCAGTTAAACTCAGAGATTTATTTACGGCCGTTTTTTATCCCGAACAGGTAGGCGTTTTGGCCGAAACCATGTTCCACCACCTGCCCGGCTTGCAAAAAAAGTATTGGTTCATCGCTGAAGAGAAAAAATCAAGCCATATCGTGGCTGCTTTTGCCCTCATTCCTTGGACATGGCAAATGGGGAATGTGCACCTCAAAGTTGCCGAAATGGGTATTGTTGGCACCCTGCCCGAACATCGTGGGCAAGGATTAATGCGTGTTCTCAACCAAGAATTTGACCAGACATTGGCTGCGGAGCAATTTGACCTGGCTGTCATCCAAGGCATTCCAGGTTTTTATGATCAATTTGGCTACCAGTTTGCCGTGCCACTTGAAAATCATATCAATCTGCCGCTGCATCTGATTCCCAATAAGCCAATTGATAAACCGTTCAGCTTCCGCCTTGCCAGCCTGGACGATATTCCCTTTTTCATGACCGCAGATGCTGCATACAGATCTGCTTTTGACTTGGCTGTGGCAAGAAGTGCAGCACATTGGCACTATCTACTCACTGACAGCCCGAAAACCGAATTTGGGTCTGAATTTTGGATTATCGAAAACCAAAAAACAAACAAGAAACATTATTTCAGGATTCCTGCAGATGGCTTTGGTGATGGCTTGATCGTAAGCGAAGTCAGTGAAAATCTCGATTTTGACACCTTTATTACCATCATGACATTTTGCAAACAAAAGGCTGTTGCCCTGGGCAAACCCTATATCAGGCTCAATCTGCACAATGATTCAACTGCTGGCAGGATGGCAATTTCAATAGGAGCCAGCAAAGGTGAACCCTATGCCTGGCAAATTAAAATCCCCGATATGGCTCAGACGTTAACTTCCATCGCGCCCGTGTTAGAAAAACGGATAAAAGAAAGTTCGTTCAACAATTTTAGCGCTGTTTTTAGGCTAGATTTCTTCAAGAGACAGCTTGATCTTGTTTGGAAACAAGGTAAATTGATCAATGTCCAAAAGGCAGCTGGTGAATGTGCATTAACATTTACAACGAATTTGAATAACCTCCCTGCACTTTGTCTGGGACACAGAAGCTGGCGCGAATTAAGGTACATCAAACCCGATATTTTTCCCAACAATGGTCAAAGTGCTTTGTTTTTCGAGACGCTTTTTCCACCTTGTAAATCATGGATTCACGAGCAATATTAGGACTGTATCTATGCGATTCTCTGCGGCTGCGCTCAGGACAGGCTTGTACTATGAACAAGAAGAATATCAAAGATTACGCTAATTGCGCAGATGAAAAGTGAAAATCTGTGTAATTTGCGCAATCTTTGATGACGGCTTCGCCTGCGGCAAGTTATGCACTTGCAATAAATAAGCCTGATGCTTTGGTGATATGAAAAGCTCCTTTGGCATCGATTTCTTGATTGACATAATCAGAAATTTGTTGCAGCTTTTCCGGTGTGATTTGAGTTTTAATCGTTGAGGTGGAGAGGATGTAATCGAGCAAGGGCTGAACATCTGTAACTTCCAGGCTGTCCGGATAAGGCAACAAATCAACATAGTGGAAAAATGCTTCTAACTGACGACGGCCGTTTTCCAAACTAAATGGCATATCAAAGAAAGAGATTGATCCGGGAATGTCTGGCATAAACTGTTGATGGAGTGCGCGTAACTCGCGTAAATGGTTCTGACCGTTGGTAGCGGCATAGAAACGGCCGTTGTCCCCCAACACCCTCTTTACCTCTGCCAAAGCTTTGGGTCGATCAGCAACATGATAAAGCATATGGTTGGCGACAACCATATCAAAACTATCATCGGGAAAAGGCAGTGTAGTCATATCAACTGCACGAAATGTAAAATCAATTTCGCTTTGCCCTAACGCCGCTTTCGATTCAGCCACCATCCCCGGCGAAAGATCGGTTAACGTAAACTGGCAATCTGCCGGAATGCGATCCAAATTTTCACGCCAGAGCCAGCCAGGGCCACAACCACATTCCAGCACGCGCATACCCGGCTGCAAATTTAACTGGTCAAAAACCCACACAGGCCATCGAGTCGCATTATTACTGTACAAAACATGTAAGCGGGCACGGGCACTCAAATTACTAGCATCACGATATTGATCATCACGTAAATAATCT
>CAYGMR010000114.1:6259-12937 GCA_964350725.1 uncultured Ardenticatenaceae bacterium
GAAAAATGGATACCGGGTATCCGCGCAGTACGCACCTACAATCGAGCCTGGCTGGCCAAGGATGTGGTCGCTGGCATCGTCTTATGTGCATTGCTCGTCCCCCAAGGCATGGCTTATGCTGAATTGGCAGGTCTACCCGCCATTACAGGCCTCTACACCACCGTTGTTTGCCTCTTCGCCTATGCGGCTTTAGGCCCTTCGCCATTCCTCGTGCTGGGGCCAGACTCTTCCCTTGGCCCCATGATCGCCGCCGCTATCTTACCATTAGCAGGAGGCGACGAAAATTATGCCATTGCGCTTGCAGGCATGTTGGCGCTGCTCGTCGGCCTGGTTTGTGTTAGTGCCGGTTTTGCGCGTCTCGGATTTATTGCCGATTTATTATCTGCACCAGTGCGCCTGGGCTACTTGGCTGGTTTGGCCATCACTATTTTCGTTGGCCAGCTGCCAAAACTATTTGGCTTTTCCACCGATGCCGATTCTTTTATTGGCGAAATGAATGCCTTCGTGCAAAATCTAGATCAAACCAATATCTATGCCTTAGGCGTAGGCTTACTGTGTTTAATCCTCATTCTCGGCCTGAAACGTTGGCAGCCAACCTGGCCCGGGATTCTAATCGCTGTGCTGGCAGCCATTTTCGTCACCACCTTTTTTAATCTAGCAGCCAAAGGTGTCGATATTGTTGGTGTGCTGCCACAAGGCTTTCCGGCGCCCGCCTTCCCTCGTGTCAACCTGGCTGACATTCCTGTTTTGGCGGCAACGGCCGTTGGTATTTCTCTAGTAGCCATCGGTGATACGATTTCGACTTCGGCTGGATTTGCGGCACGGCGTGGTTATGAGATCGACAGCGACCAGGAGATGATCGGTATTGGTTCTGCCAACTTGTTTGCTGGCATATTCTCTGGGTTCCCAGTCAGCACGAGCAGTTCACGTACGGCCGTTGCTGAACAATCTGGTGCAAAAACACAACTCACCGGCATCTTGGCTGGACTTCTGGTTTTGGCCATGCTCTTGTTTGTACCTGGACTCGTAAAAAACCTACCCCAACCAGCGTTGGCGGCCATCGTTATCACCGCCTCGATCAGTCTGTTCGATTTAAAAGGGCTGCGCCGCCTCTTCACCATCCGTAAAAGAGAATTTGTTTTGGCGCTTGTTTGCATTTTTGGCGTTATATTTGTCGGTGTATTAGAAGGGATTGTGATTGCTATTGGTGTGGGTATTTTGCAATTCTTTGAACGTTCCTGGCGACCTTATACGGCCGTACTTGGCGCACCTGCCACCATAGAAGGGTACCACGATATCACGCGCTACCCCGATGCTGCCAAAATCCCTGGTCTGCTCATGATTCGTTGGGATGCACCCTTATTTTTTGCCAACGCCAATATCTTCCGCAAAACGATACGCGCTTTGCTCACGCAAACAGAGCCCAAACCATTCTGGATATTGGTCGCTGCTGAACCGATAACCGACGTGGATACAACTGCGGCAGAGATATTAGTTGATTTGGATGTAGAATTGAATGCCAAAGATGTGCATTTGGTTTTCGCGGAGTTGAAAGACCCAGTCAAAGACAAAATGATACGTTATGGCTTATTAGACACGATTGAAGCACACCACTTTTTCCCCACGTTAGAAACGGCCGTTGCTGCATTTCAGCAAGAACGAAAGATTGCCGAGGAAAAAAGCGCTGAAAAGATAAAGTCAATGGATGAGGACCATCAAAAATAAACCTATGCTAACTTTACGCCCCATGCAACCAGCAGAATTCTCTGCTTATCGTGACTATTTCGTCGTTGATTATGCCCTTGAAATCGCGGCGAATTATGGCTATTCAATAGAGAAAAGCAATGCCCTCGCCGCCCAGGAATTAGCCGCCGATCTGCCGCAAACTGTTGCCACCCCGGATAATTTTCTTTTGTGCATCGAAAAAAGCGACAACGGCACAATCGGCTACCTTTGGTATAAGCTAATCGATGCTGGCACGTCCGCCTTTATCCTGGATTTTGTATTATTGGAAGCTTTTCGTGGATTGGGTTATGGCAAAGCGTCTTTAATCGCCCTGGAGAAACTTCTTAAACCTGGCGGAGTGGAACAAATCAAATTGCGTGTCGCCTATGACAATGATCGTGCCTTTGGTTTGTATAAAAAGCTGGGGTTTGCTGTCACTGGCTACAATATGGTGAAAATTCTGGCTGAATAACCCCATACTTAAACATCAACTCTGCTGCCACGCATTCTGAAACTCAGTCTCATCCATATCTCCTGCGGCGCGCTTCACCATTTTATCTAGAGCAGGCTTTGATACAGCTGTGCAATCACTTTCCAGCGTTCTTGCGCCGGCATCGGATTCACCGGCAGATCGTAGGGGATAAAACGGCCGAACAAATCCTCAAACCAGTGGCTGGCCGCGCCAAGCGGTTCGGCCAGCACCAGCCGGTACACAGTCGCCGCCCGTTCGTAGTCGCCTTTGTCGCTTAGTACCAACGCCCAAACAGCCAGCGGGTAGTCAGGGGATGCTAACAAGCCGCGCAGATCCGACACGATGGCTAGCGCAGAAAGCAGATAGTCCTTGGCCTTTTCCATTTCTCCCCGGCGATAAGCGACCAGCGCCTGAACGCCAATCCCCTGGGCCAGTTCTTCGAGCTGATTGATATCGCGCAGATACGCTGTGCCCACGGCAAGATGGCTGTCTGCGGCCGATTCGTTGCCCAGAGCGATGTCTGCCATCCCTTGCGCGATCAGTGCCAGCCCCTCACTACGCTTGTGTCCCAACTCCCGGCTGAGCGCAGCCGCTGTTTTGGCTTCCTCGGCCGCCCGCTCATAGGCTCCTGCATGCACGCTGGTATAAGCGCTCAGCCCCAGGAGAACAGTATAGCCCAGGTGGCGAATGCCCATTTCCTCGAACAGAGCGCCTGCCCTGGCATACTGTCTGTGCGCGTCCGCAAAACGCCCCGACTCCAGCCAGCCTGATCCCAGATTTTCCATGGCGCCGGCCAATCCCGGCCGGTCGTTAACGTGACTGAAAAGATTAACAGCCTGCTCCAGGTAGTGGCAGCTCAAGGCCAATTCCCCCCGGGACATGAAGAGCAGACCCAATCGGTCAAGGGAATGAGCCTCTCCCCGCCGGTCGCCAATGCGGCGGCGCAAGACGAGACTCTCTTCAAAATAATTCTGGGCCACGCCATACGCGCCAACATTCCAACAGACGGTGCCTAGCTGACTCAGGGCGTTCGCCAGCCCCCATTCGTCATTGATACTTTCGTAAAGGCTTACCGCCTTTTCTCCGTGGACGCGCGCTAATTCACGTTTCCCGATATCCAGCATCAATTCTTCGACGGTAAGATGATAGAGCGCCAGCACAGGTCGCAGCGCGGGTGACGACGGGATCATGACCCGCAGGCGCTCGATATCTGCCAACAAGGCCTCTATTGGCCGTCCCAAGAAGTAGACAAACAGGAGCCGCCACACTTGCAGGTGCAGCAGAGAGAGGAGAAGGTCCGGCTGCGCTTGAGAGCCAGACAAGGCGCTTGCAGCTCGGGCGAACAGGATTTCGCCATCCTTCATCCAGTTGCCGAGCAGGCAGGCATCGCCCAGTGGCGCGATGGCATTCGCGAGCGAAACATCCTCAGGGTAAGTGGCCCCCCACTGCACGGCCGTCCAGATATTGACACGATCGGCGCGGATTGCGGCCAGCATCCTCACCTGGCCGGCACTTTTCAACTCACTATAGCTGGCTGCCAGAAAATCGCAGAAGTAGCCAGCGTGACGGCGGCGAACCTGATGAGCCGTCTCCGGCTTCTCCGCCAGTTTTTCAACTGCAAACTGGCGCATCAATTCATGCAGCATGTAGCGGCCGCTCGTCTCGTCGAACTGCACCAGATACCGCCCCACCAGATTGGCGAGCGCAGGTAATGAAATGCCCGCAATTGAATCTGCCGCCTGGCGGGTAAAGCCACCACTGAAGACGGAGAGCCGGGCAAAGGCCTCTCTTTCAATATCGTTAAGGACCTGCCAGGTTGTGTCAAAAACAGCACGCATGCTGTAATGGCGAGCCGGTCGATGAGGATCTGCTTGTGCCAGCAGATCAAGGTTTTGCGTTATTCTCTGCACCAGGTCGGGCAAGGCCAGGGTTTCCACCCAGGCCGCAGCCAGTTCCAGCGCCAGGGGCAGGCCATCGGTGACGCGGCACAACTCCAGCAGCGCGCCGCCGTCATTCGGCGCATAGTCAGGCAACAGTCGCCGGGCATAATTCAAGAAAAGTTGAACCGCCGGAAATGCAGCTATGACGGTCGATCCGTGCTCTTGCAGCGCTTGACGCCGGTCACGGGGGTATTTAAGTCCGTGCAAAGGCAAAAGCTGCTCGCCGGGCAGCCGCAGACGCTCGCGGGAGGTTACCAGAAGCGTCACTTCTGGAGCCGCCTTGTGCATCTGAGACAACAGGTCTGCGCTTACCAGCAAGTGTTCGAAATTGTCCAGTACCAATAACATTCTTTGGTGGGACAGAAATGCAAGCATCTGGGCTGTAGGATCCGTGTCGATAGATAGTTGTAGACCCAGGGATTCGACAATTGCCGTGGCCAGATCGTCATCCGGCTTCAAACCGGCCAGTGAAATAAAGACGGCTTCCTGACCGATGCGTCGTCTTTCCTCTGCGATAGCAAGCGCCAATCGTGTTTTACCGATTCCCCCAACGCCGGCTATCGTTACCAACCATGTATCAGGGAGCAGGCGGCGAAGTAAGTCCAGCTCAGTTTCGCGGCCGATAAGTGGCGTTGGGGCTTTGGGCAATGGGGGCAGCCTGCCTGGACGCATCGGTGCAGCACTGGATTCTACGCCGCTTGATCCGATTTTCCTACCAAGATGGTCGACGGGCCGCAGCCCCCTGGCGCATTCAATAAATAGCTCAAGCTGTTCTTCAGGAACAGCCAAGGCAGCAGCCAGTGAACCGGCGAGTTCACGCGACGGCCGTCGCTGATCACCTTCAATTTTCTTGATTGTATTTACCGAGCAGAATGCGCGTGCCGCCAGCTCCCTCTGGGTCAGGTCCTGCCTTTTGCGCCAGCGTCTCATCCAGCCGCCAAATGAGTAACTCGCCTCATTTTTCAACAGACTATCGTGCCTCCCGATTGTTGTACCCGAAATTGTACCCTAAAAGTTTACCCCAACCTGCCTATTTTGTGATTTCATAAGACCAGACCAAAAAAAAGGATTTAAGAGAGATGAACGGAAACTATGAATGGAACTGGCAGTAGGTTGTTTCGTTCCAGGATATCAACGCCAATAAGCAAGCGAATAATACAATGCGTTCCTATATGCGCCCTGGGTTTCTAGTTCCTCAATTACATTTTCAAGAACATGGATGCTGCGCTGTCGCCAATGTTCGCGTTCTGCCAGCAATCCGCCAATATCTGGGACAGATTATGCAGCTCACGACGTAGATTAGCTTTGCCTTTGGTCGCTGTTTCATCCGGCCACAATAACGCGGTTAGATAGTCACGTGTGACTGGGCGTCCTGAAGCAACGAGATAACCAAGCAAAGCGGCCGTACGCTGCGAACGAAAACGTGGTAAGGATTCATTGACCCAAGAATTTTGCCCGCCTGATTCGGGAAGATCACTCTATGTTCCCGATTGTGGGCATGTTACACTGATCTTTGGTGATGGAAGGTGTATGCGTTTAGCAAAAGTCAACTATTCACTAAAGTCCGGCGAATTCTAGAGTTGTCAAGTTTCTACCACGAGCAGCGTGTGTACAAATAGATCATAAAACCTCTCAGCGCTTCTCTGGTTAAAAAGCAATGATTCGCACTATTTCCCGCCTTCAGTGGGAGCATAACCCCATGACAAAGGGAAACTAGTAAGCGTAATGTACTGTATTTAACAAATAAGGAGTATTTATCATGATGTCAGAAGATTCTATTCACCTATCAAGAAAGCAGTTTACAAAGTTGGTTAAAGGACTCGCCGGATTAGCAGGCTATCCCGACCCAGATAATCCACGGCCGCCTGGGCCATGGGATCCGGTCATCCGCGACAGTATTTTGAAACGAGTCGGTTTGGCGCAAGCGGGACCACAACCCGTCCCATGGCGACGGCAGCAAGAACAGGTTTTGTCATCGCTGAACTGGCGGTTACTCAACCCGCAGCCACTGCCCCCGCGCGAGGCATGGGGAATATTAGCAGCAAATGCAATTGTTGCTGATATTCAAGAAAAAACGGCTCTGACACACCTGTTTCCAGAGGAGTTTCATGAGCGTGCAGCCGAAAGTATCCAGAGCAACTTGGAAATATTGATCGATTATTGGTGTGGCACACCGCCACCGCGTTTCCCGATTCCGATTCCACCGTTTCCAGAGCCAGAACCCGATCCGCGCGAATTGGCTGTTAACCCATTAGATCTGATCATAATGGGGGTAATGTTCGATAACCTCACACAGACTGTTACCGAATCATTACAGGACGCGCTGTATGCAACGGCCGTTGCCTTCCAAAATACAGGCTTAGAACGTCTTTAGCTGCTCTAAAAGCCAAACAAGTTTGTAGTAGCTGCCTTAGCCAAACCGCTCAAGCGGTTACTACAAACCAACTATCCAACGTTCAGCACGAACCACTAGTCATTTTTTATTTTGAATTTTTATTGCCCATTCCCAAAACAAAAGAGGTGTATTCATGAGTCGGTATT
>CAYGMR010000115.1:0-12825 GCA_964350725.1 uncultured Ardenticatenaceae bacterium
TCCCATTCATCAATCGTACGGCTGAGTGCCTTACGGTTTTCATAAATCAAGTGGGGATCACAAAATGCACTGTAAATCAATTCAGATGCGGTCGTATTTTCTGGAAACAATGCCAAAACCTCATAACACAAAGCGGCGGCATCGGCCTGGCCAAATTCTTCTGTGCACTGGGCTTCTGCCTGGGCGAGCAAGCGTGCAACGTAAGCAGGGTATTGTTGTTGGCTCATAACACTTTATTCCTCAAATTGCCACATAGCATACCAGAAATTTTTCTATGAGCTTGTCGGAAAAAGAACATTGACGAACTACTAGATAGTTACGAAACATTTATAAATAAATGTGCAATATATTGACAATCTCGCTCAAAATCTTTACAATACATTTAGTTGTAATGAAAATATTGGGAAAAGAATAATTTGAACCCTTGATACATCGTTTTGAACCCATGCAACTGCGCTTAGGTCATTTGTTTAATTTAATGGAATTTGATCACCAAGAATAGGTGGTGGGTTTTTTCTTAATGTATCCCAGAAAGCAACGGCCGTTGCTATCGTTTCGCGAAATTCATACCAGCGTGCGGCGCGATACGGCCGTAAATCAGCACCCACCCCCACCGTTTCAATGCCAAGTCGCCGACAAGTGAAAATGGCACGCGGCAGATGAAATTCTTGTGTCACCAAGATGGCACTTTCAATTTGAAAAATCTCACGGGCACGGTAGCAGGTATCGTATGTACGTAATCCAGCATAATCTGGCTGCACATCTTCAGCCGGTACACCTTGCGCGACAGCATAATCTAACATGGCCCCAGGTTCATTATAATTTTCAGAAGAATTGTCTCCGCTGACAACAATTTTATCTACTTTCCCAGATCGATACAGTTCGATCGCCGTATCCATCCGATCACGCAAGACGCTGCTAAGACGGCCGTTGCCATACACAGCCGCACCATACACAATCGCAACTTGCTCCGAAGGTGCCGTTTCTGTGGTGTAAATATATTGTTGATAATACGTACGCACAGCCCAACGCCACAACCAGGGCAAGGCAAACAAAAACATTAAAAAAAACACAACCCCGAAGCAGCCTTTAGCTTTTGTGCGCGATTTTTGTTTGGTGTCTTCTGCGGTTAGTGGAATTGAATTTTCCATAATTTATCTGCTTACCATTTAGGTAATTCACAAAAAGCAATTTGAGTTAAAACAATCGCGATTTTGTGAATTCCTCAAGGAAACCTCGATTTGATGAATAATCTATTGCAAAGGACTTATCGCGGTTTGCCCATTACTTCGATCTTACCCATCTTTACGCATTCTTTTGTACGCAGGCTACGCCTGTTCATCAAACGCTCAAGGAGTTACCCAAATGCCACAGTTTAATTATTCATTTGATGTTGATGCGCCCTTAACGGCCGTTTCTGATTTTCATCATGATACACGCGTTTTGAAAAAATTATCGCCACCGCCCATATTCGCTCAAATCCATAGTTACGAACCGTTGGCTGAAGGCTCAGAAGCAGATTTCACCTTATGGTTTGGCCCCTTCCCCATTCATTGGGTCGCTGTGCATAGTGATGTCAGTCCAAATGGCTTTACAGATACGCAAGTGAGTGGCCCCTTGAAATCATGGCGACATATGCACCGCTTTACGGCCGTCTCTGACAATAAAACACGGGTCGATGAGCATATCAAATACCACCATCATACAGGATGGCGCGGTCTCATCAGCCGTTTGTTGTTTAGCAAACCGGGCTTATATATGTTATTTACAGCCCGTAAATTTATCACACAACGCGCCACAACAAATCGCAAATGCGTTCGCGTTATAACATAACCTGGATAAACTAGAAACATGTCAATTGGCAACAAGCGCAATCGAGCTTGAATTCGATTTAATTCACAGGCGGATTCGCTTCTGTGACGCGAAATTGTGTCTCATAAAGTGTTGCGTAAAGACCATTGTTTGTCCTCAGATCTGCATGCGTGCCTTGTTCGACTAAACGGCCGTTTTCCATCACCAAGATCAAATCAGCGGCCAGGATCGTCGATAAACGGTGGGCAATTACCAGGCTGGTACGCCCTTCCATCACACGTTCCAATGCTTCCTGAATCAACGCCTCAGACAATGAATCCAGGCTCGATGTGGCTTCATCTAACACCAAAATACGCGGGTCTTTTAAGATCACACGCGCAATGGCAATGCGTTGGCGTTCGCCACCGCTCAAGCGATAACCCCGTTCACCGACAACCGTATCATAGCCGTCGGGCAAGCTGGCAATGAAGTCATGGATATTGGCTGCTTTGGCGGCGGCCACCATCTCCGCATCCGTCGCATCCATATTCGCATACATCAAATTTGCACGGATGGTGTCGTAGAAAAGATAGGTCTCTTGCGTCACCATGCCGATGTTCTCGGCCAACGATTGCAGCGTTACCTCTTTAATGTCAATGCCATCAATGCGTACTTGGCCTTCAGTGGTGTCATAGAGACGCGGCAGCATGTAGGTGGTGGTGGTCTTACCCGCGCCGCTAGGCCCGACTAAGGCTACCAACTGACCCGGTTTGACATGGAAATTGACATCTCGCAATGCCCAGCGCCGTCCCAAATCTTGTTCAGGTATGGCGGGCAGCTCACCATCTTGCCCCGATTCTTCTTCGCGCGCCTTACCACGCTTCAGATTCACTTCGCTGCCCCCCCAGGTAAACCGCTCCACTTCTTCCAAACCAGCGACCTGTCCCTCCGCTAAGGATTCATAATCAAAGAAAACATGATCAAATTCGATTTCCCCTTGGGCATGGGGCATTTGCTTAGCTGCTGGTTTTTCTTCGATCTCAATCGGGATGTCGAGCACTTCAAAGACACGTTCAAAACTGACCATGCTTTGGGCAAATTCAACCGGCGCGTTCGTTAACGCCATCATTGGGCCATAGAGCTGAGTTAGATAAGCACCAAAAGCGACTATTGTACCGATGGTAAAGAGGTCTTCGAGCACGAGATACGCGCCGCCCCAATAGACAACGGCCGTTCCAATCGCACTCACCACACCCAACATCAAAAAGAACCAACGGCCGACCACAGCCGACCGGATACCCACATCGCGTACATCAGCAGCATGATTACTGAAGCGTTGGTATTCTTGCTTTTCGCGCCCAAACAACTTGACCAGCAGCGCACCACTCACATTCAAGGTTTCATTCATCGTGGCGTTCATTTCCGCATTGTATTCCATCGACCGACGCCGTAATCTACGCAAGATACGTCCAATCCGTCGCGCTGGAATCACAAACAAGGGCAGCACAATAATGCTGAGTAGGGTCAAACGCCACTCCAAGGCCAACATAATGCCCAAAGTCAGCACCAAACTGACAACATTGGAGATAATTGTCACCGTCGTTTCACTGATCGCGCGTTGCGCACCAACAACATCATTATTCAAACGCGACATCAACTCACCCGTGCGCGTTTGCGTGAAGAAGCGCAAAGACATGCGCTGCATATGGTCATATAAGGCACGGCGCAAATCGTAGATCACACCTTCGCCAATTTGTGAGTTGAGATTACGCTGCCAAACACCAATCAAACCATTGACCAATGGAATGGCAATCATGCCCAGCGCCAACATATTGATCATTGTTGTATTCGCAGTTGGAATAGCGACATCGATCATTTGGCGAAATAAGAGCGGAGAAATCAGGGAAATGGTAGATATGAGCAGGATCGTGATTAACAATCCCAACACACGCCAACGATAAGGCTGGGCGTAGACCCACACCCGCAACAACAAATCCCGCGATAAAGCGGGACGGTCTTGCTTTTCATCATGTCGTAAATATGCGAACCAGCCGCCACTATGCATCATAATAGGGGCATTGTGCGCCATTCTATAGTGAATTGCAAGCTTGTTTATGTAATTTAGAGGGAAAGGGAACTGCAACAATTACGTCGGCAGGCTCAGCACAAGTTTAGGAAGGACCACATTTTTTCCTTGTCCCCATGCGTTCCTTCCCGCATTCGCTGTTGTCACTTCAAATTCGTTTCTAAAAATGCTAATGTCTGCTGCCAGGCATCGCCGGCTGCACCAGGTTGATTGTAGTTTTCTTCGTTGAGGAAGGCATGACCCACACCCTCATAAATGGTGATTTCGTTGGGAATGTCCAGGCTGTTTAGAGCAGCCTCAAATTCGAGTACCTCGGCAGTGGGAATGGAGGCATCATCGGCGCCAAATATACCCAGCACAGGTTGGTTGTCGGTCAACGGCCGTAACAAACCTGGATCCGTCACCACTGCACCATAATACAAAATCGTCAACGCCAGATTCTCTGATTCACGCATACCCAATTGCAACGAATGACCACCGCCAAAACAAAAGCCCATCGAGGCGATTTTATCCGTGTCAACATTGTCCAGGCTCATCAAATATGCCAGGGCTGCATCGACATCGTTAAACACTTGCTCTTCAGGCGTCGTCAAACGCAGCCACAAAGCACGCGGCACCTGGTCGGTCACTTCGCCACGGTAGGCATCTGGCGCCAGCACCACATAGCCTTCCTGTGCCAAAGCATCGGCCAAGACTGTCATGCCTGCGTTGAAACCCCACCATTCATGAATTAATAAAACTCCAGGATAGTCACCTGGCGCATCTGGCTGTGCCAGATAACCATGTAGTTCTGTACCATCGGCATCGGTAAAGGAAACATTTGTATATTCAGTAGAATCTTGACCAAACAACCCCTCAAAAATAATGCTGCCAGCAAAAATCAACACAATTACGCCCAGTATCGCCAGGATTCCTACAACAATGCGTTTAACCCATTTCATACGTTTATCTCCTCATCAAAAGCTACAACGGATAAGGAAAAAATCGGATGAATTAGGTTTTATCCGTTCCTGTCGTTATCCGCTGTAGCCATCGGTTTACAGCAAACCGCTGAAACTGCCACCATATCAAAAGCGACAACGGATAAGGAAGAGAACGGATGAATTAGGTTTTATCCGTTCCTGTCGTTATCCGCTGTAGCCATCGGTTTACAGCAAACCGCTGAAACTGCCACCATCCACCTGAAGCATAACCCCCGTGACGTAGCTGGCGGCGGGCGAAACCAGGAATGTGGCCACACGGCCGAATTCAGCCGGATCACCCATACGTCCCATGGGAATAGCGTTTGTGACTTTGGCGCTTTCTGCTTCTACTGTGCTGTTATTTTGTGCGGCACGATACTCGAAGATTTCGCCAACACGGTCGGTGGCGGTCCAACCCGGTAAAATCGAGTTCACACGAATGTTTTCAGAACCAAGTTCTTGTGACAATGTTTTGGTCAACCCCACGACGGCGGGTCTGTAAACATTGGAGAGCAGTAAACCAGCAACAGGTTGTTTAACTGAAACGCTTGTAATTGTGAGAATGCTGGCCGCATCACTTTCACGTAGATGCGGGAGGGCAGCTTGCACAAAGCGTGTGACACTAAGCAATGTCAGATTATATGCAGTTTCCCAAGCATCCAGATCGGTACTATCAAAGGTGCCACCAGGCGGACCACGGGCGTTGGTGATCAGAATATCTAAACCACCAAATGTTTTTATCGTATTGTCGACAAGTTTTCTGATTTGATCAGGATCCAGAACATCAGCAGTAAAGGCCACAACGGCCGTTTCTCCCTTCAATTCTGCCTTCAACCGTTCAACAGCTGCATCGAGACGCACTTGTGAACGACCGCATATAACCACCTTTGCACCTTCGCGTGCCAATTCTAACGCAGTAGCAAATCCCAAACCAGTGCTTGATGCCACCACCAAAGCCACTTTATCTTTCAATCCTAAATCCATTTTTCAATCCTCATTTCTTTTTTTAAACGATATGGATTCCTGCCTGCGCAGGAATGACATGCCTAAATGTAGATGTCTTCAATTCTACCACGCAGTTTGTCTAGAAATAAAAAGACCCGGACAAAGCCGGGTCTCCATAAGTAGATGCTGTATTCTGCGGTTGCGCATTACTCAACAAATATTTCGACGCGTTCGCCATCCTCTTCATCAAAAATATCCATGATTTTTCCCTGCTGTCCGCTGCGAATCGCCTCCATGATGTTTTCGTACTCGGTGCCTTCAATCTCAGGCGCGAATTTGGCGCCCATTTTGATGCCGACATTGACAAGGCCCATGGGAATATTCACATTGACTTTATTGCGGCCAGTGCCCGTATCAGTAACACGCACCCGAAACCAACGGGGCGAACTGCTGCCTTTTAACGGTTCGGTTTTTGTGCCCCGGCCGCTTTTATCCAAAGCCCGTAATAATTCTGCACCTTCGGCAGCTGATATTTTGCCTTCTTCAATCATTCGTAAAATTTGCATGCGTTCTTCTGCACTAGCCATAATTTTTCCTCAAATCCTAACCACAGAGGGCACAGAGAAATTGAGAAAAGCTCTGTGTTCTTTGTGTTCTTTGTGGTTCAAACATTCATTCTAATTCTCGCCGCATGTGGGTGAGTGTGCGTTTTTTTGTAAAGTTTGCTTCGGACAATAAATTGTTCACAAGCTGATCATCATCAGGATGGTCAAAGCGCACGCTACGGCGTGGTAGTTGTCGTAAGCGCTGGATGATTTTGGTGAGCAACGGCCGTTCAACCTGCCCTTGCCAGTGGGGATGCACTCGCAAGGCAACTAAATGGGGCCGTCCCCATTCACCCCAAATTCGTCCCAGACCGACCAACTGCCCCTCACTATTCTCTACAACCCAAGTTTCAAAGAAACGGCCGTTCATGAAATTAGAAAACCGCTGCCACCAACTTTGTTTATAGATATCCATGGGAATCGGCTCTGGCCAATTCAAATCGGGATGTAAACTCATTTTGTCTAATACAAACGCTTCAGACCAACGCTTGCCCGGCAGCGATTTAACTGATGGATATACACCATATTCAGGCTGATACGGTAAATCACGCAAACGTGAAATGGATGCCTGCCAGGTTGTCACACTTCCTAAAGATTCATAGTTGAGATTCTGATAGAGTTTCACCGCTGGTTCATTACCTTTCACAACTTGTAATAACACCTCACGCCCACCACGATAACTCACTTCCGCTTCAACTGCAGCCATCAAACTTTGTGCAATGCCGCGTCGTCGATAGGCAGACGAGACGGCTACATTGGCAACCAGATAACGGCGCGACGATCGCGTGGACAAAAGCGTGACATTGCCCACGATACGGCCGTTTTCTTCCCATACAAAACCCGGTGACAAACGCGTGACGGCCGGATTCAGACGCCAAAAAAAGGCAGGTTTCGGGCTGGATTGGGCATCTGCAAAAACGCGACGCGAATGCCCATCCATTTTCTCGCCAAAAACAGTCTGCAGCAGATCCATAAGGGCAGGAATATCTTTATTCAGATTTACAGGGCGCGCACCATTGCCTTCGCGGTACGCAGGGACGGTTACATCCATGGGATCGTTCCAAGTGTAGTTTGGTGTAACCATTTTACTGCTTTTACCCTTTAATTGAAAATTAAAATATTTTCCCCAGAGAATCCATTGACCGCAGAGGCTATTTACACCCCTTGCTACCCTGCAACTTTGCCCCTATGCCTCCAACGCTTCCAACAACATGCTAGCCTCTTCAGGCGAGATGGACCCCTTTTCTACCATGCGCAAGATTTTAAGCTGTTCTGCAGCGGTAGCCTTGTTGGCCTCAGATGCAGGTGCAGTTGGCCTAGGGGGGGGTGGTGCATATCTTGCATAATGATGACGTACCCGCTCAGCCGCTTTTTCGGCTTGTGCAGCGGCACGTTCTGCGTGAAGGGAGAATTTCGCCGCCATTTTGTCGGCAAAATCAGCACCAAATGCGGATTCTAATTCAGACGCAACACGCAAAAATTGTTCGTTTACACTATCACTAATTTGCGCACCCAAGGTCTCAAAATCAAATGCATAACTCATATTAAAATCATCTCCTCGATAACCATCCCATTTACCATTTTCGGCTTGGGCAGGTTTTAGAATAATACGACCAGCGGCAGTCAGGTTAACGGCCGTTTCTCCCTCACCAATACGCCCCACCAACGAGCCATCTTTTTCAACTAGATCGGTCAAAGGCAACTTGTTTACAATCTGATCTGCAGCAGCGACTAGATTTAACGATCTGCCATGCGGCCAGCGCACAACAATATCACCACTCGCTCGCAAATTATGGTCGCCCTTGCCAAAACCACCTTTTAGCCGGATGTCGCCAGCAGCTTTTTTGATATTGACAGGGCCATTGACCATCTTTAAATTCACGTCACGCATCGATTCAGCAACAGAAACAGCACCAGATACATCACCAAGATTTGAATCACCCATAACTTGGCCAACAGCCACATTGCCATTGATAGCACGCAGAACTAAATCACCAGCAATAGTTTCGATCGCAACCGAATCATCCACTTGGCGTATAAATGCATCACCGTTGATGATGCCCATATTCAATGGCCCCAAGACTTTCTTGGCATCCATATCACCTTGAACTTCACCGACTTTGACCATGCCTACGCCCAATAAAACCAGATCGCCATGTATGCTGCTCATGCTTAAGTCGCCCGTCACCTGCTTGATTTTCGCATCACCATGAACGGTCTCAAATGCCAAAGCTGCAGCCGACGGCACGGCTAAACGCAAATCGCCGCTGCCGTTAAGCGACCAGCCATATTCCAATTCTTCGAGTACATAATCCCCTTTGATGAGTACGGCCGTTTCTGACCACGAGCGCACAATCAAATCACCTGAACAATCTAACACCCGGATTTGGGGGGCCTTCCCCGTTTCAACACGCTGTTGAGACGTCATTATCTAACTCCTATAAACCTACATTCGCCCTGAATTTGCACCTATTTTCGTGTCATTCGTGGCAAACTATTTCTTATTCCAAATACACCTGTACCCGTTCATCACCTTCTGCATCTTCCACGTCAACGATCATGCCTACGCCCATTCCATTCACCGCTGTACTGAGTTCATTCAAATCAAACTCTTCAACCTCGGGGCTGAAACGGCTGGCAATATTCAAGCCAAACTTGAAAATGCCATATGGAATATTGACAGTGACTTTATTCTCCCCGGGTGACAAGCGGCCAACCCGCACGCGCAGCCAACGGGGCGTTTTGCCATTCGTCTCTATAACCGCTTTCGTTTTTAGTGCAGTCGCTTTGAGGGGCTCTTCAACTTCGCTTTCTTCAACAACCAGGATGGGTTCGCCATCATCTGGCTGTTTTTCAGCTTTGAAGACAGGATCAGGAGCTTCAGGTTTTGATGGGGCAGCAACGCCAGTGCTGGGCGCAGTTGAAGCGGCCGTTTCCGCCTTACGCGCCTCACTCAACAAAACCACAGCTTCATCAACACTCAATTTACCACGAGCCAATAAATCTAATATTTCTTTTCTGGATTCTTCAGACATGTTTTATCTCCAAACTCAAACCAGTATCAGCTTTTCACATTTTCTATTTTTCAATGGCCATACTATTTACACCAACCAGAATACATCCGTGCAAATCCGTGAAAATCCGTGGCAAAAATATCAATCGCCGCCACGCAACAGCGACAAAGCCTCTTCCGCCGTCAGGTTACCCGCATTCAAATCAGCCAAAATTTCACGTCGTGTTTCGGGTGACACAGCTTGTTCTTCATTCGCACCAACTTCATATCCCATCGCTTTAATCACATCAGTCAAGCGTGAACGCACAGCCGGGTATGACAAACCAATCTCTTGCTCTACGCGATTGATCTTGCCCTCACAGCGTATAAATGTTTCGACAAAATTAAGTTGTTCGGGGGATAAAAGATACAGACGACCTAATGTGAAATGACCCGATAATGTCGAATCACAATTACGACATTTCAGCTGGGTAACATGAAGCGTATCTTGACAAATGGGACATTGACCAATAACTGGATTCATAATAAACCTTCAACAAACCTCAATATTCTTTATATCAATATAAATTTTTCTAAGCGCTGAAGGTATGATAATGAATTTTATCACCAATGTCAAGCATTTTATTCATTTTATTGATTTGCATATCAATTATTTTAATATACCCGTTGATATTTATTAAAACTGTTTGATTGATACGCGCATAGCATAAAATGGCTCATAGTTTTGGTGCCAATGGTGTTTAGGTTTGTGACCTGGTGCGAGAATGGATGTGAGTAATGGACGTTACTCCCCGTGAAGGCGCGACACTAGACTAAGAAAATAGTATTCAACTGGAGTCTGGCGAAAAAGTGTAAATTAGAAATCAAGAGGCTACTCAGATAAGATTACGGTTGACAGACCAAAACCTTAACTCTGGAGAAACCTCTTGATAAAGCAAATTGCACAACATTCTGCCAAACTTATAGAATTTCTTGTTCTTTTACAACTGAATCTATCAAAACCGCAATATCCTCATGTCTTAAGCATAGCCGACGCTGCCATTGTCTGCGAAGAACCGCACAAAACATTGACAACCCTCTATGACCTAATTGTCGAGGCAACCGATCCTTCCAACGCAGCCGATTGCCTGCGTATCAGCCCCTGGTCAGCGGATGACTTGAGAGAGCCATTACGCGAATTTACCATTGGGGACTTGATGCAGGCAACTAATCTAGCTGATGGTGAAGCGTTATTTGTCAGTATTGATGACTCGGTGACGGAAAAAGACAAAGGCACAACCTGTTTGGAGGCAGTAGCTTGGCATCATGACCACACCAAAAGTCAAGGTAAAAAGCAGGCTTTCACCAATGGGACACAGCATATCGAAGTGCGCATCCAACGTGGCGACCAAGCCTATGTGTATGATTGGGGACTGTACCTGCGTCAGAAAACAATCCGTCGCTTGAATCGGAAACGCGCTCAGGGTCAGCGTTTGTCATTTCGCACCAAGTACCGCATTGCACGCGCCATTTTGGTTGATCTAAAGCAAAGGCTACCAGCGAGGTTTCCAGTCTATGTGCTGTTCGATAGCTGGTATGCCTCTAATAAACTATTGAAATTCTGCCGTCGTCAGAGCCTGCACTGAGCTTGCCGAAGTGGCTGGCATGTTATTTGTGCCATCAAATCGAACCGGACGCTAGACGGTGTAAAACTATCTAAATGGAACCAACGCCTCAAGCACCAGCCGTATACACGAGTAAATCCAACGGCTACAGACCAACGTAAACACCCTTATCTCGTTCGCGCTCGCAAGGGCAGACTCAAGAACGTCCCGTTTGCTGTCTGTATTCTCATCAGTAAGAGGCACCGTGGGGACAAGCGCCCCAAGTATTTCCTTTGCACAGATTTATCTTTGTCGCTACAGAAAATACTGACTTTCTATAAAAAGCGTTGGCCAATCGAAGTAGACAATTACTACGTCAAGCAACTGTTGGGTTTGGGCGATTTTCGCGTACAGTCTTATGAAGCGATTGAGAAGTGGTTTGCGATTATCTTTTTGGCTTACACTTTTTTGCAATGGCGACTCAACCATGTCCAAACAGATGAGCGTTTCAAAGTTGTCGCTGATGTGGTTCGTCAACATCGTCAGCAACATGCGCATCGTGTCTTGGAAGCAGCGTGTGAATTTGCCGTCACTTATGAGGATATATCCCAAGTCTTGCAGCGTTTTGTAAGCAATGAGGCAATGCTTCCCACATAGTCAAACAGACTTCTCCCGCCGGATTGAATGATTGTATGCTTGAATCAATTACAAGCTGATTCGTTCTTCAACCCTGTCTCTGGCAATAGCAGATGACAAGATGATATCGAGTTTTTAAGGTTCAGTTTATTGACTCTGGTTCAAAATCGCCAGAGTCCAGCATATTATTTTGCTGTACGTGGGTGTTGTCTATTGGATAATGGCGCCTGCTGTTTACCAGCACGCGAAACGATTAGCAAGGGTGGTTACAGATACGGCCGTTTCGCATGGATAATCTCATGAAAAATATTCGTTATGTCACCATATTCTTCGCGGCCTTTTTAGGCAGCATGATCGGCATGATTATGCTCATTCCCTTTGGATTACTGGTCGGAGAATCCATCATCCTACCCATCACCATGCTCGTTGCCGCACTTCCGGTCGCGCTGGCTGCCAGTTGGGTGGGCAATGCCTTTCACTTGCAAGGACAACGGACCCAATTGAAGGCCGTGGTTTTATCTGTGGAGAAAACGGCCGTTTTTCTGGCGATCTTTCAATTTCTTAACGTCACCTTTGAGATGGTCTGGCAGCCACAACCCAGCTTGAAGGGAATCATTGACCGCCTCACAATGCCGATTTTGATGCCCATGGTCTACGGGGAAGAGTAAAAAATTCTGAACGAATATGCCCAGCAGCAGATGCGGCTCACTTTGATTTGGAAGGTGTAAGTGAACAACTACATACCGATATCATGGTGTCCAGGTCATTTGCAACTTACGTTTGGAAACAACGCAGTCCATGAGGTAAAAATTGATCAGGCTTTGATAAGGAATGCCGGTTTCTTCAGCCATATCTTTGAAGTATTCGATAACGGTCTCATTCATGCGTAATGTCACTTGCTTTTTCAGGCGTTTAGCGTAAGGATTTGGTCTGGATTTCATTTTTGAGAGATCATATTCATCTTGCATACCTATCACCTTTTATAAAAACGTATTTCATTCTTAGTTGCTTGTCTGGCCGATATAATGCGGATGGTCGTATCATCTTCTCGATAACAGTGGCATATCAACAACAGACGTAGTTTTGCACTCATACCAAGCAGCAAGAAACGATCTTCCCACTCAGCATGTTCATCGTCGTAGAATTCGACCGCATAATCATCATAAAAAACGTCTTTTGCTTCTTCAAATGAAACGCCATGCTT
>CAYGMR010000116.1:0-12821 GCA_964350725.1 uncultured Ardenticatenaceae bacterium
ATTGGCGCGGGAAAGGCGTCACGGAGAGGGGATAAGGCGCGTTCTTTGTATTCTTCAGTCGCTGTGTCAGGGTCGATTTCCATTGCCCATAGGTTGGTAATGCCGTCTAGAGGGGTAATGTGGTGACCAATGGGTTGTTCAAATACGTCAGCCAGGTTAGCAGCGGGGTCTGTGGTGATGATGAGTGTGCGTTGTCCGGCGTCAGCATAACGAACGGCCGTAGCACAAGCCATGCTGGTCTTGCCGACACCACCTTTGCCAGAGAAGAAAATAAATTGGGTATTCATGAGATTTCCTTTTATTGTGTGGATGGTTTATAAGGCTGCCCGAACTTCGTCAATAGTGGGATAGGCTCCATTTTTTATGATCTTGCCATGAACAACGATTATCGGCAGAGCTTCCAGCTGTTTTTCATGAACCAAACGCATTATCTCGTTATTGTTCATAAACTTATGCGGATGGCTGGTCATCTGATATCGCTCTACAGAGATATCATCAGCTTCAAGCGCTTGGATCATTTCGCTGACATCGAGCAGCGCTTGATCTAATGAAGGCCCGCATAAACCAGTCGGGCAGCACATCGGGGGATCATAAAATTCAACAACGGCCGTTGTTGCCGAAGCTGCTTCATCGAGTGAAGTTGAAAAGAGTGAAATTGATTCGTTCATAGTTTTTTATTATCCTTCAAAATTTTTTGAACTAATTTTGTAAAAAAAATCAAGCCACGGCAACATCGCTGGCAGGTACGATTGAACCTTGTGGCCCACAAGAAACCTGCCGTGGCTGAATACGGTCGACATCAAAAAATGCCCCAAAATTTCGGTTTAATGCGGCCATTGCTTCTTTATTGATAGAAAAGTAAACCCAGCGAGCATCTACTGCATCCCGCTCAACATCTACGAGTCCTAATTTCCGCAAGATACTCATATGATGCGAAATAAGATTCGGTGGCATATTCAACCCATCCCCCAATTCGCAGTTACAGTGGATGCCTTCCATCAACAGTTGAATAATTTGCAACCGTTTAGGATTTGCCAATGCCTTGAGCTGCTTGAGCAGGATATCTATTTCAGTAGGGGGAACGGCCGTTTTAGTCATAAGTTAGCATTTAGTTCAAGTTTTATTGAAGTATATTGATAAATAAAAATTTGTCAATATGTATTCAAAAATGCTAAGTCGCGTTAATTTTTGTTTCATCACTTCAATATTGTGTTGGTTCAAAAAAAGTTGCCCGAAGTTTTTATCAAATCTAACTCTTTTTAGGAATTCATGGGGTTGATATCAAATGCAACATGTTCATCTTCGGCAAAGGCCAGCGGGGCGATATTGGCGGAGATCGGAACGATCAGAGCCTCTTCACCGATGCTTTCCAAGTTTCCAACCAGATTTTCTTCCAAATCCCACCCGTTGACGAAGATGACATCAGCCCCAGAAACGGCCGTTAAATCCCGCGCGCCCGGCTCATAACTGTGGGGTCTTGACCAGGTTCCATCATAACGGTCAGGTCAATCGTATCACCACCTACTTGTGCCACCACATCGCCAATAATGCCAGTCGTGGCGATGACACGTAAGGGCTTCCCATTCAATTCGGTGGCATTCACCGCCGGCAGCATTAGCATTTCCGCTTCTGCTTCGTGCTCATGCGCTTCATTTTCGTGTTCATCGCCATGTTCGTCCGCTTCTGCTTCATGCTCATCCGCATCCATTGTTGCTTCAGCCGCTGTTGCAGAACCACTTGTTTCTGATGATGTGCTTCCTTGTTCACCTGCGCCTGTTGTACAACTTGTAACCATGATCCCCAAGGCAATGAAAACCGCCACTGCTATAAATCTCAATTTATCCGTCATTGTTTTTCTCCTGTTATTTCCAATCTGCTGAGATTAGAGAGAGGACAAATCCCGAGTACACATCGGCGCAAATAACACGATGGTTTGCAAAACTACAGTTTGTTTTGGCCACAACTACAGTTTGCTGTGGGGATTTATCGCGTTATCTGCCTTATTCTTGAATCATGATAAACGAACACGCAAACAAACACACCTACTATCACATCAAAATCAAAGGACAGTTGAACGGCCGTTGGCAGGATTGGTTCGATGGCTTAACCGTCACCAACACCGACGACGGTCATACGCTTCTGAGCGGCCCCATCCGCGATCAGGCAGCGCTGCATGGCGTGTTTAAGAAAATTAATAACCTGGGTTTGACACTGATTTCGGTTAATCCAATACAGCCAGATTAAAAAGCAACATCTCCAACATTTGTTGTAGGGCTGACCCAAAAAGCAATCAAATTGTGGAGGTGAAACCCGCTTTGACGCTGATGTGGTTTAGGGCTGTTTTCTCTATCATAAGAAACATGAACGACACGCCAAAACACATCCGCTTACTCATCGCCGACGACAACACCGCCACCCGCGCCGCCACGGTTGCGCTGCTGGAATCCAGCCCGCACCAGGCGATCGTCTTTGAAGCGGCCAATGGCCAGGAAGCAGTAAAACTGGCCGACAGCATTCAACCCGATGTCATTCTGATGGACGTGCAAATGCCGTTGCTGGATGGCATTACTGCAACCCGCTGCATTAAGGCGTGCTGGCCAGCTATCAAAATAATTGTGCTAACCATGTACGCCCGTTATCAAACGATGGCATTAGAAGCTGGGGCAGATATGTTTTTGCTCAAAGGGGGATCGACGGATGGATTATTAACGGCCGTATTCTCATAAACCAAAACCAGGTTCGTCGTAACGGCTTCAGCCGTTAAACCACTACACTGGTTCCTATAAACAACATTTTCAAGGAGACAAATCATGAAACAAGAAAACAAATCAAGTACGACACAGTTACAGAAGTGGGGTGGAGCGGCCGCCTTGTACGAGGCATTAGCCTACATGATTGGCATTGTTGGTTTTGTGGCCGTTGTTAACATTTCCGAGATTGCCGACCCGCTGCAAAAGGTGGCGGCGATTGTAGAAAATCAGGGATTGCTCTCGATGCTGCACCTGATTGTATACGTCGCCTGGGGCGCCATGCTGGTGGTTTTAACATTGGCGCTGCACGAGCGCTTGCATGGTAACCAATCAGCGCTGGCACGTACAGCCACGGCGTTTGGCCTTATCTGGGCTGCGCTCGTAATTGCCAGCGGTATGCTTTACAACGTCGGGATGGATACGGCCGTTGCTCTTTACGCCACAGACCCATCCCAAGCCGCTACCGTCTGGTTAGCCATCGAAGCAGTGTTCACTGGTTTAGGTGGCGGTGTCGAAGTCGTCGGCGGCATCTGGGTTCTGCTGTTGAGCGTGGCCGCACTGCGTAATGGGGGACTCCCCCAACTGTTTAGCTATTTTGGCTTAATCGTCGGTGCAGCAGGACTGGTCACAGTGGTGCCTGCCCTGAGCGAGATGGGCGGCATGGTTTTTGGCCTGACCCAAATTACCTGGTTCGCCTGGTTGGGTATTGCCATGCTGCGACCCGCCACTGTTAAAACGACCGAAGTGGTAACACCCGCGTTTGAATAAAAAGCAAGACACTACAGGTAGCGGCAGACTGAGCCTGTCGAAGCCAGAGGCGGGTGGTGGTTGCACCGCTTTGGCTGCGACAAGCTCAGCCGCCGCTACACATCAGGAGACAAATCATGACTCAAGAAACAATAAAACACACAAAAAACACAGTTAACGCAACTTTCCAACAAAAAAGTGCTGGCCTTTCACTGGTCATTATTAGCAGTGCGACGATTTACTACTTTGTCAACATGTGGCCGATGCGCCCCATCGCCTTAGCCAACGATGTCATCCCAGAAGGATATGGCAGCCTGGTTTTAACCACAGTGGCGATCATTATTTTGGCAGAAATCATCTTGCAAATTGTGTTGGCCATTGGCGCAGGCACCACACAAGCGACGACGGCTCATGAAAAAACGGCCGTTTTAAAAGCGACACGCAATGCCTACGCTGTACTCGCCTTTGGTGTGATGGCAGCTATTGGCTCCGTATTTCTCCAAGAGTTGACCCCGTTTTGTACAGCCAATCTGGCTATCCTGGGCTTCGCTTTTGCCGAAATTGTAAAGTTCGCTTCTCAACTTTTTTACGCACGAAACTAAATTGGATTACAGATTAGACCAATCTTTGGAGATTGGTCTAATCTCTGAGGAAAATGAGATGAAATCAAGCAAACATGCTCTCAAATATGTTGGATATAGTTTATTAGCAATTATTGGTCTGGTAATTGTAGCTTTCATCGGACTATTCGTTACCATACAGGGTAGCTACGCTGTACCGGCTACCGTAGACAATGACCCGACGCTGCCACAGGTTGAGATTGACGGTGTGACCTTCCATGCCGAAACCTTTGGTGACTCGAACAATCCAGTGGTGGTTGTGGTACATGGTGGCCCTGGCGGTGATTATGGCTATTTGCTCAATTTACATGCGCTTGCTGATGATTACTTTGTGGTTTTCTATGACCAGCGTGGGGCAGGCTTGTCTCCGCGCGTGCCGCCAAAAGCGCTGACGTTGCAAAGCTCAGTTGATGATTTACAGCGCATTGTAAGCCATTATGGACAGGGTGAACCAGTACGGCTAATTGGGCATTCCTGGGGTGCGATGCTGGCGGCAGCTTATGCAGGACAGCATCCTAAGCATGTGACGCAGATGGTGTTGGCGGAACCGGGCGCTTTGGACAATGCTGGGCTGGCTCGTTTTCATAAACGCCAAGAGGCATCTTTGCGCAGCCCTAATTATTACCGGGAGCTGATACCTACCATTTTTGAATCGCTGTTCCTGGATGCACCGGATGCGCAGGCACAGATGGATTACGTTTACGGCAAGATGTCGGCCAATTTTGTAAACACGGCCGCTTCTGGCTACCGCTGCGAGGACGAACATATCGTTTCCGTGAACCCTAGCGTCCCTGTCCCGCCCAGCCGTTTCGGCACGACGGCTTACACGACGCTGTTTGGCAAGGAAGTTGATCTGGCCCCTATTGCAGACAATGCCGACAACTATAACGGTGATGTGCTGTTTATCGCTTCGGAATGCAACAGCTTTATCGGCGCAGATTTCCAGCAGGAACAGATGGCCTATTTTCCGCAGGCAGAACTGGTGGTGATTGCCGACGCCGGACACGAGATGTTTAGCGAAAATCCGACGGCAAGTATCGCCGCAGTACGGGCGTTCTTTGGGAAATAGCTGGCTTTGAGATTAAACCAATCTGACAGCGCGGAAAACCTATCATGAAGCAAGTTGGCAAATTCTTACTCATCTCACTGGTGATTTATCTGGGCATAACGGCCGTTCTCATCATCACCGACCGCCCGACCCGTATTATGAATGCAGAAGAATCGATTGACTTTGAAGCGTTAACGGCCGTTTCCTACACCGACATGCCCGATTTGCAACCATACACCGCTCGTGACGGATCCCAGTTGGCTTACCGTCAATATAAGAGCAGCATAGATACAGACATTGTCCTCGTTTTGCTGCATGGCTCCGGTTGGCACAGTATGCAGTTTCATCCGTTGGCATCTGCGCTCAGCAGCGAAGGCGTGGCTCACGTCATTACGCCAGATTTGCGCGGACATGGATTCAGCCCAGAATGGCGCGGTGATGTGGCCTATATCGGTCAACTGGAAGATGACATAGCTGACTTAATGGGTGTGCTCAAGCAGAAATTTCCCAACGCAAAGATTATGCTTGGTGGACATTCTTCTGGGGGTGGGCTGGCGGTGCGTTTTGCTGGCGGCAAACATGGCAATTTGGCCGCTGGCTACCTGCTGTTTGCTCCCTTCCTGAAGTACAACGCGCCGACGACACGTCCTAATTCTGGTGGTTGGGCACAGCCCAATTCCCGCCGGATTGCCGGACTGGCGATGTTGAACAATCTTGGTATCCGCTGGTTCAACGAGTTGACGGTAATTCAGTTTGCTATGCCGCAGAGCGTGCTGGCAAGTCCGCTGGGCGATAGTGCCACCACCGCTTACAGCTACCGCTTGAATACCTCTTTTGCCCCACGCAACAACTATGGTCGGGATCTAGCAGCATTGAAACGGCCGTTTCTACTAGTCGCCGGACTGAAAGATGAAGCGTTCATCGCTGAAGAGTACGAACCAACAATTAGCAAATACACTAATTCTGGCAGCTACGCCCTGTTGCCCAACACCGGCCACATCGACCTGCTGACAGCCCCAGAACTTGCGTCCATCGTAGCGGCTTGGTTAAACAGCTGAGACACAAATAAACTCTGGCTCTACGCCGCCTGACCAGCGTAGAATTTTAACAGGAATCGAGTTTAGACGAATTTTACATAGGAGAAAAAATAATGACCTACTTTTCAAAGACCAATTTTGTACAAATTTCAGCAAACATTGCCACGATACTCTTTGCTTTCTTCATTGGCGTGCAACTGCTGGTTGCCGCAGGCGTAATTCCCATTTCAGTTTTGTGGGGTGGGCGACAAACAGAACTGACACCCACCTTGCGTGTGGCCAGTTTGGCAGCCGCTGCTGTATTAGGTGTCTTTATTTACATCATTCGCTATCGGGCAGGATTGGTGGGTAGTGTGCCACCCCCAACTGCGATTCGCGTCGCTGCCTGGGTGGTGACTGGCTATCTCGCCTTGAATACGCTGGGAAACTTTGCTTCCGTTACGCCTGTCGAGAAACTTCTATTTGGGCCGATGACGCTTTTGATGACCATTGCGTGTCGGGTGGTAGCAGCTTCGCGGATAAGGTAAATAATTGGTTTTTTTAATTAAGGCACGGGAATTCAATAACTGTGTGGGTGAAAGATTCAGCCATCTGGCTTCTGCCTGGCGTGACGGCCGACAGCAGCGTCTTCAACCAAAGCGCTGCGATGGCGGCCATTGAAGGCTGGCTGGCTGGCAAAAATCTACTTGCTCAGACCCAATAACGGCCGTTTAGATAAACGGCCGTTGCCCTCTCACTCCCCCAATCAACATTACACAGTCACTTAAAAATGATTGGAAGCGTTTTGGAAGCGTTTAATCCGTATACTATCAGGAACAACAATTAACTGAGTGCTAAGCGTAAGAATTTTCTAACCAAAGCCGAACCCAACTCAGTACAAAAAAGGACACAATCGGCGTTGGTTATTAACTACTCAAGCGTTCCCGCTCGTGGCCGTGTCACAATCGGGCGCGGTCAGAAAGTCGGCTACGAGCATGAATAGTCACTTTGGTTGTTCACTTCATACGTTTAAACACAGGAAAACATATTCATATACGGAGAGAATAGATGAAAACCCAACACACCCCCAAATTTATTTTACACATAACACTAATCCTCGTGCTCTTGAGCCTAATGTTGGTACTCAGTCAACATGCAGTGATGCCAGCCGCCGCAGCCGGTGGACACGAAACCGAAGTCACACTTACAGGTGGCGTGCTGACCATCACAGATGTCAACGGTGGCAGCAGCAATGACAACTTGACCCTCAGCTACGCTGGCGGAACCTACACCCTTACAGATAGTGGTGGCCTAGCAATTGAAGCCTCGTCAATCGCGGGTTCAACTGGCAGTGGCACCAACACTGTCACCTTTCCTGATACGGGTATCACTGGCATCACCTTTGATACTTTAGGCGGCGACGACACCATCTCTGTTAATAGCGTGCAAGCCAGTTTTGCAGACAACTTCACCATTACGGGTGGCACCGGACTTGACAATGCCACCATCAATGCAGACATTGCCACGATGGGAAGCGGCGCAGTCATTGTCACCACCACTGGCAAAATCCTGTTGAACAGCGGTTCCAGCCTCACAACAGTAGACGGCGGAATTACCCTTGATGCCAACAGCGCAGGGGCGCAAATAGCAGATTTTGTCGGGCTTGAGGCTAACAATGCTACACTCCAAACAACGGGCACAGGAGACATCCAGCTGCTTGGCAAAGGGTCAGAAATTGGCGGCAATGATTTAATAATGTACGGCGTATATTTCCGTAATGGCACTAGTGTAAGTTCAACAGCCACAGGTGCCACAGCCGGGCAGATCATTATTAATGGTACAGGCGGTGGCGGAATTTCCAACGGACAAGGCGTGTATTTACGGGATAATACAACGGAAATTACCAGTGTGGACGGGGATATTGAGATAATTGGTCAAGGTGGCAACACTACATTTGGCGCCAATGATGGCGTGTATATCTACAATATCGAACGAATTGAGTCAACAGGAGTAGGAACAGTTGCGGCCACAATCACCATTAGTGGAACGAGTGGTACAAATGAATTTAGCTCTGGTATCACCATAACCGATGCTGCGACGGATATTACCACAGTAGATGGCAATATCGAGATTCTGGGCACAAGCAATGGGACGGGCAATAATAATTATGGCGTGGCTATTGCCGGCATTGAGAAGATTGAATCGACCGGGACAGGTACCGAAGCGGGAACGATTAAGATTCATGGCATTGCCGGCAGTGGAGATAGTAATAATGCAGGCATTCATATGTTTGGTACAAGCACGGATATTATTAGTGTAGATGGCGATATTGAACTGATTGGTGTCGGCGGCAATGGTACAGGTGGCGCCAATACGGGATTAAATGTTCAATCTTTCCGAAATATTGCATCGACAGGAACAGGACCGCTAGCGGCAACCATCACCATCTCTGGCACGAGTGGCACAGGTTTAAACAACTACAGTGGTATCTATATGACCAGCAGTTCAACAAATATTACCAGTGTTGACGGGGACATCCGGCTTGAGGGCACATCTAATGGAACATCTGACGGTGTGGGTCTCTGGGGTATAGGTGGTATTGAGTCGACAGGCACCGGTGCAGATGCAGCTTCCATTACAGTTATCGGCAACGGCAATGGCAATAATAATATGCACGGTATCGTTTTTTACAACTTTGACGTAACCAGTGCCGCTGGTGCGATCCAACTTTCTGGCACGGTCAACCCGGCCGGCAGTTCTCCTTATGGGCTTTATGGAATAGTCATAAGTAGTTGCATGATACAAGTGACGGACGGTTCATTAAAACTGGATGGTGTATCAAATGGAGGCGATTCTCCAGGTATTGCTTACGATAATACGAATTTTGTATCCATTGGCGCTGGAAATATTATCATGAATGCGAAAGGAAGTAATTTAAATCACTTCACCGGCTACAGTACTAGCAGCATTGGTGGCACCTCGCACACCGGTAATATCCTTATCAATACTGATTCCATATACATTGATGGCACGACTATTGGTAGTGATGGGGCTTTGACCATTCAGCCACAGACTCCCGGCACAACCATTAGTCTGGGTTCATTTCCTTTTGGACCAGGCACACTAGACTTGAATGATACCGAACTCGCCAACTTGCAAGATGGCTTTAGTTCCATCACTATTGGTAATAGTGATACGGGGGATATAACGGTAGAATCGGCCATCTTCAACGACCTATTGTTTTTGCAAACTGCCGGCTATATCCACAACACTTTTGGTACGAGTATTACCAACATCGGCAATACCAGCACCTTCAATGGCACATTAGCACCCGGTTCTTCACCTGGCACTTTCAGTGTCAATGGTGATGCATCTTTTGCCGACGACAGTGCCTTTGCGGTGGAATTAACTGGGACAACCACAACCGGCCCGCATGATAAATTAACTGCAATCGGCGGAGTGACGATTGGCAGCAATGTCAGCCTGAACCTCGACACATCTGGCTACACCTCCCATCAATCGGGGGCTATCACTATCATTGAAAATGGGAACGGCGCAGTCAGTGGCACGTTTAATGGCTTGCCCGAAGGTGCGGAAACAAACAATGGGGGGACTCCTAATTTTATCATTAGCTATCTAGGTGGTGATGGGAATGATGTGACGTTAACGGCTACCACCCCTACAGCACTGACATTAGCTAACTTTGGCACAACAGCCTCCGGAGCAACAACCAATGGATTGTTTGTGGTAATCGCGGGGTGTTTGGGTTTGTTTAGCTTGCTATTTGTTTGGCGGAGACGGCAGGAATCTGCAAACGGCGCGTAGAAAAAAAGACTTTTGTAAATACAGATTATAAAAACGCGCCCAAATGGGCGCGTTTTTATATCCGTTGTCATATTTTCGCCCTCATGTTATGCTTCCCCTCTAAACTAGGTAACGTTCGTCGGTTAAGTTTATAAACTTGATCGACCCTTGTGAAGGAGTCTCGTATGGCTGAAACGGCCGACCAGCGGCAATCGCCCTTGGGTCTAATCATAATCTTTATCATTGTCGTGCTTGTACCCCTGACAATTGGGGCATTTCTGGCACCGCGTCTCATCCCCGCGCCCCAAATCGGCATTATTCGCCTCAACTACGAAATCGGCGGCTTTACCGCTCAGGAATTTGGTGAGCAGTTAGCCTATGCGCGTGAAAACCCTGCCATCAAAGGGGTGGTGTTCATTATCAACAGCCCTGGTGGCTCGGCCGCTTACAGCGAAGAGATGTATTTAGACATCTTAAACACCCGTCAAACTTTGCCCGTTGTGGCCTCAATCGACTTACTAGCGGCAAGTGGTGGTTATTATGCGGCAGCGGCTGCCGATGAAATCTATGCAAAACCAACTTCGACTGTGGGCAGCATCGGAGTCATCGCCTCTTTACCCCAAGATGCCATTATCGAAGAAGATTTGTTGACCACCGGTCCTTACAAAGGATTCGGCGGCACACGTGATGGCTTCACACGTCAAATGGAAGCGGCTAAACAGGCTTTTCTGGAGGCGGTCAGCAACGGCCGTGGCGAGCGCTTGAACGCTGACCTTGATTATCTCTCACGAGCCGAAGTATTTACGGGTTTACAAGCATTGGATTTGGGTTTAGTGGATGGGTTATTGGCAACGGACGAAACCGTGCAGCGCACCGCCAATTTAGCAGGGCTGCGCAATTACGAAACGGTGGAGTTGTATCCTTTGGTTTACGGCGAAGACCAACCTGCACCTTTTTTCAAATACCAAGCGCCGCCAGTTGATACCAATAAATTATGGGCGGCGCCCACCGATTTGTCGCCGGGCCTTTATTACCGTTACATTGTTCCCATCGAGTAGGCAAACAAATGCGTAAAGCTATCATCCTCTTAATTGTTTTTATTCTTCTTTTGATCGTGCCTTTTGCAGCACGCTATTTTCAATATTACACAGTAGGCGGTAGTCAGGCACAACCACCACCCGCTTTTGATCCCTCAAAAATCGCCTTGATTGCCACACCCCCCGCCAATGAATTCGTAGATGAACCCGACGTAGACCCCGCGAATGAGGGCGGTGGCTTAGTTTTGCTGGATCAGGCGCATAATAACCAATTTAGTATGGAAGAGATCAATTTTCTCGACGGCCGTTTAGCAGCCCGTGACTTTGAAATGATCCACTTCACAGAGGGTGACCTTGCCGCTGCCTTACGCCCAGCCAACGCCTTCATCGTCATCACCCCCATCGTCGACTTCACAGCCGATGAAATTCGGGCCGTATCCGATTTTGTTGACCGCGGTGGGCGGCTCTTGCTCATCGGGGATCCGACCCGGTTTGGGGTGACATTTAACGAAGATGAGTTTTTCGGATTTACTGTTGAAATTGATAAAAATCAGATTCCGCTCAATCGTCTTGCCAATGATTTTGGCCTCGTTTTTAATGGCGACTACCTCTATAACACTATCGAAAATGAAGGCAATTTCCGCAATATCATCCTGAAGTCAGATGGTTTTGGGGAGGAACCGTTAGTCGAAGGTCTTGATCAATTGGCTTTGTACAGCAGCCAATCATTGGAACTGAGCGCGGGCGGAACGGCCGTACTCACAGCCGACGACAATACCTGGTCATCGGCAACCGATCGGCCGGGCGGGCTTGTTTTAGCAGCAACAGGGGGCAACGGCCGTGTCCTGGCTCTGGGCGACATCCATTTCCTCACCAATCCCTATCACACCGTTTATGACAACAGCGAATTTATCACACGCATCGCCGACTTTTTAACAGATAGGGAAACACGCACACCAACACTTGTCGACTTCCCCTATTTCTTTACTTCCCCCACAAATCTCGTCTTCACTGGTGCGCCGGAAATTGGAGCGGGGGCATTCACAGAAATCATCGATTTGCAAACAGCCATGCGACAGGTGGAAAAAACGCTCAACCTGGCAAGCGAACCACAATCCGGTGAAGATACTCTCTTTGTGGGACTTTATAACCAGGCAGAAGAGGTCGAAGATATCCTGGCCGATCATGGCATTACCCTTGTCATCGAGCCTCCATTAGAAAGCGACGCGACACCCACACCTGAACCAACTGCAACGGCCGTAGACGAAAATGAGGAAAATGAAGAATTTGAAGAACCAGACACTGCGGAAACCACACAATTAATCGTCTCTGATTTGGGCAATATCCATATGGCTGGCAGTGCCTTGATCCTGCTGGACCAACAAGATGGGTCACGCAATATGATTGTCCTGGCAGCCAGTGCCGCCGGTCTAAAAAATAGTATGCAGCGGCTTATCGACTTAGTGCCAGTCAACGCCGATAGCGCAACGGCCGATTGTCTGCTGCAAGCTGATTTGGCAATTTGCCCCACAAATATCAGCGATGAAGTCGTGGAAGCCGAATTAGATACACAAAACCTGACGACAGATGATACCCTGCCAACCTCTACTGATGGGGATGTCCCAGAAGAACTTGATGCTGTTTATCAAGGCGCAATCGATCTAGATGAAACCGTTACCAGCACGTTAGAAGCCGCTGAAAAACAGGCCTGGACGTTCGACGCCGGGCCAACCGTCATTGATGTACAAGCCGAAAGCGAAACGCTCGATCTGGTGCTTGAAGTCTACGACAGCAACAAT
>CAYGMR010000117.1:0-12816 GCA_964350725.1 uncultured Ardenticatenaceae bacterium
TAGAGACTTATTATCAGCAGATGACACATAACCTGTCCTGAGTCTGCCGAAGGATTGCACAAATTTTTCTCTGATAATATGCAAAATCTGCGTCATCTGTTGATTGAAGTTTACAGTTTAATAAAATTCTCGTTCCTACCCTTAAAATTCCCCATCTCTAACAAAAGGCATACACCACAAAGTAGTCGTCAACACGACGGCTTTAAACCACGCCTGATGCATTTTTTCTACCTCATCTTCGCTGTGCCCTTTAGCGGCCAAAAATTGGCGAATGGTTGCCGTAATGGGGTAAATAAAAGCAATCAGATAACGTGCATGAATGATAGGCACAGAATCAGCGCCATCTGTTTTGTTTTTCTTGGCCGTGTGATGCCGCAGCGCGATCTCATACTGATAATCGAGCCATGTTTGATCATACGGCCGTTCACACAAATCACGTATCCATTGCCCAAATCGCTGCCGCACCGCTCCCAGATAATCGGATTGGGCGTTACCTTTGCCATCGGTGAAATAATACAATAAATGCGCGTGTGAGCCTACAAAACCATACCAAAGGTCGAGAATGGCATCAATCTGCTCACCCAGCACTTCGCCGGCCATCTGCAGATAACGAACATCTTCTGCATCAAATAGAACCGTTGCCTTGAGCTGTTCAAATTCATCCATAGACATGGGTGATTTGGCCACAGCCGTTGTGCCATATGTATATCCAGCTATATTACTCATCAAAAACCTCCATTAATTAGCGGCGACGGGCGGACAGCCTTCCATCACCAGGATAAAATAACCTTTCTGTTCAATCGCTTGCCGCATTTCCGGCGTAGCCTGCTCCACATGACAAAAACGGCACTGTTCGGCCGTTACCTTGCCCTCAGTAATACCAACGGCCGTTAGGTACTCTTGACCAAAAGCCAACGCCTTTTCGTGCTGCGTTCCTGCAGGCGCGATAATGTCAAAGTGCATGAGCTCGCCATCTGGCTTATTCACATACGTATCAAAAACATCACAATTCATAAATAAAAACTCCTTTTGTAAATTTATTAGGATTCCTAACTAAATTAGATAAAAAAATTGGGTAGATAGTACGTAAAGCGTATCGCGAAGTCCAGAGAAAACTACGTTCTATACACTACACCCTACTCCCAAACCCCTCATACTCAGGGCAATGGACGCGCAATTCGTCCACTGCCAACGGTTTGTTGAGCAATTGGCAGAAATAAGGGGACACAGCCGCCTCTACACGCCGAAAGTGAGCACAGGTGGTACACATTTGCTGCAATGGAATCATGCCATTTTCCTGCAACATCGCCATAAGCTGTAACAACGATTCCAGAAAAACCGTTTGGTTGGGCAAAATGGACACAAATTCACCAATCTGGTTGGCAAAGAGAGCAAGTTCTTCGGCAGCGCTCACGCCAGTGGCAGTTAAGGTGAGGTGATGACGACGGCCGTCTGCGGGATCAGGATGTTTTTGCACAAACTCTTTGTGATTCAGCATTCGAACTGCATCACTGACTGTGGCATTGGTTAACTGGAGGGTATTAGCAACGGCCGTAACCGAATCCAGATGTGGTTGAAAGCGCAGGATTGTCAGAATCTGCATCTGCAGCGGGCTTAATTGAAAACGTTTACTTGCTTCCCACCAGTTGATACGAAAAACGTGAGACAATCGCTCCAGAGCAAACACGATCTTACTGCTAACATTACCTTCATGCGAATTAGGATCTAAAACGAAATTTTCCATAATTTATACCGATAGTTCGGATTCCTAACTATATGATAGACACAATTTTCCATTTGTCAAGTGCTTCTTGATTTAGATCATGGTTACTTTGCGAAAGATTGCTAACATACACAAAATAATACAACAAAGGAAGTAGAAATAGGATGGATAAAATTAGATTGTCAGCCATCTTCCTGCTAATTGGAGACTGGCTGGCTTTGGGACTATTTGTGTTTTTAGGACAACTGGATCATGGGATGATCAATGCCAATTCCCTCCCGCGCCTGTTAAAGACATCGGCTGAATTTGCGTTGCCGTGGACGGCCGTTGCTTTCCTGTGGGGCGCATATACGTTAAACAGCAAGACAACCGCCCGCACCTTTCTCTCTCGCTCGTTAACCGCCTGGCTAATAGCCGCTCCTTTAGCCCTACTCCTACGCGCTTATCTGCACGGACAGGCAACCATCATTGTTGTTTTTATGACGATCACACTGGGGCTGGGTGGAGCGTTCTTGCTCGGTTGGCGTGGACTATATTTCTTTATACGGTACCGAAAATATAACAACCAGAATGAATAAATTATATTTTTCCCTGACGACCGTTGCTGGCTGCCTACCCTTTTAAGTCTCTCTCCAGCTTTCTAACAAGTTCAAGTTGCTACACGTATATATTGTGTTATTCTACAAATTATATTCAGCAATTATTGTTAGCAAGTTACCCATATTCAACTTTTTAGCGAGGTGTTTATGAAACGTGAAGTTGTCAAAGCCACAATTTGGGGGACGGGCTTTACATTGATTCTGGGCGTACTCATCCTTATGGGTTCTCGTAGACTGGCTCATTTCGACGCCGCCCTTATTGCCTACACGGCCGCCGTCCTCTTTGCCACCTTTGGGCTCACCTACCGTTACTCAATGTGGTTACAACGGCCACCAACGGCCGTTTACTGGAAACGTGGCTGGCAAACATTCTTCCAGGGTGGTCAGCGTTCACGCAACCTGCGTAGTTGGGTCAGCCACATCTTTAACGACTTCCTCCTCAACCGCTTCATCTTGGCGCGTAACAAAATGCGCGGCATCACCCATTTGCTCATCATGTGGGGCTGCATTTTAGCGATTGTGATCACTTTTCCCCTCGTATTTGGCTGGCTCCACTTTGAATCCATCCCCGATAACCTGGAACTTTATCAGGCGTATGTTTTCGGCTTTCCCACCTTCATTTTCCCCATTGATTCTATCTTTGCCTTCTTTGCTTTTCATGGTCTTGTCTGGGCCTCTTTCATCGTCATCGCTGGCGTCATGCTCGCGATGCGCCGCCGCATGCGCGATGAAGGTGCAGCCGCTTTACAGATGTTTGCCGAGGATTTTCTGCCGCTATTTTTGCTCTTTGCCGTCAGCTTAAGCGGACTCATGCTCACCGCCAGTTACACCTGGATGCGCGGCTACGCCTATGACTTCATCGCCATTTTACATGCGCTGACCGTCATCATTACTTTTTTGTGGCTGCCCTTTGGCAAGTTTTTCCACATCTTTCAGCGACCGGCACAGCTAGGTGTACGGTTTTATAAAGAGGTCGGTGAACGCGAAGAAACGGCCGTTTGCCGTCGTTGTGGTCATCCCTTCTCCTCGCTGATGCACATTACCGATCTCATTCAAGTGGAAAAGGACCTTGGCTACGATTACACCATTCCCAACAGTCCGGTAGACCATTATCAATGGATTTGTCCCCCTTGTCGTCGCGCTTCTGTGGCGCAGGCACAAAGTCAATTATGGCAAGCGGCACGCGGCGCAACGGCCGTTATCCCTGCCATCACCCAACCCGCCATGCCTACCTACGTCAATCCCGGCCTGGGTGAAGGGCCGCTGGGTGAAGAAGACGACCGTAATTTTCACGCTTGATCGTAGGTAGTGCCTGGCACTACTAACAAAGAGGTAACTCATGAAAACTTTTGCACTATCCGAAAATGTGGTTTTTAATGACAAGAATCCCACTGCCGAACCGCTGCACGTGGATACCCACGGCCGTATCTTACGCTTTGCTCTGCAGCCAGGGCAGACAATAACCGAGCATAACGCCCCCCATTCGCCCGTCAATATCGTTATTTTGCAAGGACACGGCCTCTTTGCTGGAGGCGATCAGCAGGAACAGAAGTTGGGGCCAGACACCATGATTTTGTTTGACCCAGGCGAAGACCATCTTATTACAGCGCTGGACGAACCGTTGGTTTTTCTGGCTATCCTGCATGAAGCACCCAACCCCAATCGTAAAGGAGAGTAGGCATATGGCCAATGTCGCAGTCGAATCTGTGCAGGTAAAAGATCCATTTGGCCCCACGGCCGTTTACAACCAAGGCGTGCGGCTCAAGACCACCGTCGAACCAGACAAACTCGTCAAAACCCACTGCTGTTTTTGCGGCCAACAGTGCGGCATTCAGCTTAAAGTCAAAGACAACGAAGTCATCGGCTTTGAACCCTGGTATGATTTTCCCTTCAACCGCGGCAAACTGTGTCCTAAGGGTGTCAAGCGTTATCTGCAAGGCGCGCACCCCGACCGGCTGTTGCACGCCTACGAACGCGACGAAACCGCTCCCGGCGGCTTCAAGGCCATGGACTATGATCAAGCCATCCGCCGCGTGGCCGATGAGATCGAACGCATCCAGACGGCTTACGGCCGTGATGCGTTCTCCATCCTCAGCGGCGCCAGCCTAACCACCGAAAAAACGTACCTGATGGGTAAATTCGCGCATATGTGTCTGCGTACTGCCAATATTGATTATAACGGCCGTCTTTGTATGGTCAGCGCTGCGGCAGGTAACAAAAAAGCGTTCGGCATCGACCGCGCCGCCAATCCCTGGAGCGATATTCTGAACACAGAACTCGTCTGGATTAGCGGCGCTAATATCGCCGAATGCGCCCCCATCACCACCGACTATGTGTGGCAGGCCCGCGAACACGGCGCCAAAATTATCGTCGTCGATCCGCGCATTACCCCCATCGCCCGCACCTGCGACCTCTTTCTCCCAGTCAAACCGGGACGTGACATCGCCCTCTTTAATGGCGTGCTGCATTTGATGATCGCCAACGACTGGCTGGACCACGACTTCATCAACAACCATACCGTCGGCTTTGAAGCCGTCGCCGCGCATGTGGAACAGTGGACGCCGCAAAAAACGGCCGTTGTCACCGGCATCGCCGAAAACAGCATTCGCCAAGCCGCCGAATGGTGGGGAACAGCCAGCACCAGCTTCCTCATGCACGCACGCGGCATCGAACACCACAGCCACGGCGTGCAAAACGTCATGGGCGCAATCAACATGGTGCTGGCTTCGGGACGCATCGGCCGCGAAAACTGCGGCTACTCCACCATCACCGGTCAGGCGAATGGGCAAGGCGGCCGTGAACACGGCCAAAAGTGCGACCAACTGCCCGGCGCACGTGATTTGGGCAATCCCGAACACCGCGCCATCATCGCCAAAGTATGGGACATGGATCCCGATGACATGGCGCAACCCGGCGTAGACGCCTACGAAATCTTCCGCAAAGTTGACCAGGGCGAAATCAAGGGTCTGCTCTCCATCTGCTTCAATCCACTGGTCTCCTTACCCGACAACAATTTTATCCGCGCCCAGTTAGAAAAACTGGAATTTTACGTCGCCATCGACTTCTTCCTCAACGATACCGCTCGTTACGCCGATATCGTCTTGCCCGGTTCCTTGCAAGAAGAAGATGAAGGCACTGTCACCACAGCCGAAGGGCGCGTCATCAAAATCAACAAAGCGGTTGACTGCCCCGGCGATGCCCGTGAAGATTGGATTATTATCCAGGATATTGCCAAAGCATTGGGACGCGAAAAAGGGCTGACGTTTAACAATCCCGCCGAAATGCTTGCTGAGCTAGGGCGCGCATCTAAAGGGGGTGTGGCCGACTATTCCGGCATCACCTATGAGAAAATCGAGGCGCAAAATGGCGTTTTTTGGCCTTGCCCCGACGACGACCATCCCGGTACGCCGCGCCTGTTTGAACCAGGCTCGTGGAACCCGGTAGCCGCGGGCAGCGGTCCGTTTTACTTCCCTGACGGCAAAGCCCGTTTCAATGTGGCCCGCTACAGTCCACCGACCGAGGATGTGGATGAGGAATACCCGCTGATTTTGACCACTGGCCGGGTGGGCAGCCAATTTTTGTCCGGCACACAGACGCGGCGCATCGGCCCCTTGTTAGATACGTACCCAGAACCGCGCATTGAGATGCACCCCGTGCTGGCGGAAAAACTGGGCGTGGCCGATAGCGATTGGGTAACGGCCGAATCCCGGCGCGGTAGTTTGACACTGCAGGCGTTGGTGGTCAAAACCATCCGTCCCGACACGATTTTTATCCCCTACCATTGGCCGGGTCGCAAATCGGCCAACCAGTTGACGATTTCGGCACAAGACCCTATCTCCAAGATACCGGAGTTTAAGGTGTGTGCGGTGCGGGTGCGCAAGGCGGACAGCAATGAAAAATGAGCAATGGACAGTAAGCAGCGATCGGTTGGAAGACGATCAACTAAAAATCGCTCTGACTGCCTATGAAAATGCCCGTATAGATGGTTTGTGTCATGATGGCGCTTGGGAGTGTGCGTTAACGGCCGTACCCTCAGCTGATCTTAAAAACAACGCACAATGGGTGGCTCAACTCAAGCAGCGGTTACGGTTACAGGAGTCCCAATCATGTTAAAAATCGGAGCTATCGTATGGGGTGTGCCGGATATCCAGCGAGGCGTGTCATTTTGGAGCGAGGCGTTGAATTATGAATTACGCTACCCATTGCACATGGAACCTTCTCCCGATTTTGCCATTCTTGTGCCAAAAGATGGCGTGGGTATGCAATTCTCCCTAAACAAAGTCACCTCAGACAAACCTAAACGGCACCACCTTGACTTGTTCACAGAGGATCAAGCAGCAGAAGTGGAACGGCTGCTGAACTTGGGAGCCACACGGGTGGATTGGAACTATGAGCCAGACGCAGATTACATTGTGCTGGCTGATCCTGACGGAAATCCATTTTGCGTTGTTCAGGTCTAATGATAATGAAGAGAAGGTATTGATTATGGCTAGAGCCGCAGATATGGAATTTTTTATAGACCCCAGCCGCTGTATTGGCTGTCAGGCGTGCGTACAGGCTTGTACAGAATGTGACACCCACAAAGGGCAGTCGATGATTCAGTTGGACTTTGTAGACCGCCAAACCACCACGCAAACGGTGCCGGTGATTTGTATGCACTGCGATTCGCCCACTTGCGCTGAGGTTTGCCCGGCCGATGCCATCAAGCGCACAGCAGATGGCGTGGTGCAAACGGCACGTAAGCCGCGCTGCATCGCTTGCAACAACTGTGTATTGGCCTGTCCCTTTGGCGTACCGAAGATGAACAACGAGATGAACCTGATGATGAAGTGCGACATGTGTTACGACCGCACGTCGATAGGGTTGAAGCCGATGTGTGCTTCGGTTTGCCCCAGCCAGGCGCTGTTTTTTGGTACACGTGAAGAAATCGAACGGCTGCGCCCTCGCTCCCAAGCCATCAATAGTTTCCAGTTTGGCAACCAGCTAGTGACCACCAAAGTAAACATGATGGTTCCCGCGCAGCCCTCTTTGAAGTTGGTCGATGTGGCCGCTTCGCTGCATCAAACATCTACAGCGCAAAGCCATGCGCCACTGGAAGATGTATTGCTGGCGAATATGTACGTGGCGGTTTAGGTGCGCCCAGAAGTTTAACTACTCGGAGAAGTTGAACTTCTAAATGATAGGAGAAAAGTATGAATCAAGACCCTGAACAGTTAACCATCCCGCCAGACGGCCGTTCTCCTGAAGATCAACCACGCTGGCGGCAAGATTTCCCCATTGATTGGCCGCAGGATGAATACCTGACACGGCGTGAATTCATCAAGTTTTTATTGCTCACCAGCGCCGCCTTCAGTACCGGACAAGTGGCATTTCTGGTCTCCAATTGGTATCAGCAGCAAACGGCCGCACCCGCCGCGCAAATCATTACCCCCGTCGCCGCTGTGCCTGTAGGTGGCTCGCTCATCTTCCATTATCCTGAGAACAGTCCAGCACGACTGCTGGTGCGTGTGGATGAAGAGACGTTCGTAGCATATGAACAGCAATGCACCCATCTCACCTGCCCCGTCATCCCCGCTGTAGCAGATCTGGAACTACACTGCCCTTGCCATGATGGTGTGTTTGATATGATGAGCGGACGGCCGTTATCGGGTCCCCCGCAACGGCCGTTAGCCCGTGTTACGTTAGAAATCATCGAAGGCAATGTTGTAGCCACCGGCATTGAAAAGAGGACCGTATGAAAAAACGAAAATCCCGCTTTGCTCGTTCACAACGCATGACCATTGCCACTGGCATTCTCTTTTTTGTCGTCGTTATCATTATTTTACAACTGTGGCTGTTTACTTCCACCATGAACGCTTTTTTGGGTGGCGATAGCGCCATTTTGTTACCAGCCGCTATCGCGAGCCTTGTTTGTCTGGGGCTAAATGTAGGACTGCTTTGGTATTTATATGAACTCGACAGGTAGCCACTCCGGTCGTCAACAGGTAGGCGCCAGCATTGCCGACCTGTTCCCTGGCTACTTTGCGTTGGTCATGGCGACAGGGATTGTCTCCATTGCCGCCTTTTTATTACAAATGACCCTGATCGCCCGTGTCTTGCTGGGCATCAATATTGTGGCCTATGTGGTCTTATGGGTATTGACGCTGTGGCGGCTCTTTTTTTATTTCCCCCGCGTGCTGGCTGATGTTAAAAGCCATGCGCGGGGACCAGGCTTTTTCACGCTCATTGCCGGCACCTGTGTTTTGGGTACACAGTTAATTATTGTAGCGGGCAGCCGCACGGTTTCCTGGTGGTTATGGGGCTTGGGCATCGGACTGTGGGTTATGGTGATGTATACATTTTTTACGGCCGTTACCATCCGTACCCATAAACCGACTTTAGAAACTGGCATCAACGGAGCCTGGCTCATTGCCGCTGTCGCTACCCAATCCATTTCCATTTTAGGCACATTGCTGCTGGCAGGGATGGATAATCCGCCAGACACCTGGTTTTTCTTTGTGTTGTGTATGTATCTGCTGGGCTGTATGCTTTATATGAGCATCATCACCCTCATTTTTTATCGTTTTACCTTCATTGAATTGACTAGCGCGGGATTGACGCCGCCCTACTGGATCAACATGGGCGCGGTCGCCATTACTACTCTGGCTGGTTCCATTTTGATTCTAAACGCCAGTCATTGGTCTTTTCTGGTCGAAATCATGCCATTTCTGAAAGGGTTTACGCTGTTCTTCTGGGCGGCAGGTACGTGGTGGATTCCGCTTTTGTTTATTCTAGGCATCTGGCGGCATCTCTACAAACGATATCCGCTGACCTATGACCCGCAGTATTGGGGCATGGTCTTCCCCTTGGGCATGTACACCGCTTGCACCATTCGGCTGTCACAAGCATTGGGCTTGCCTTTTCTCATGGCGATTCCGCGTGTTTTTATTTTTATTGCGCTGATTGCGTGGACGGCCGTTTTTGTCGGTATGGTGGTACATTTAGCGCGTTTGAGAACAGCCAAGACTTAGGCTATTCCCAATAATAAAGGCTCCAAGTTAATCCCGCGAAGGAATAGACTAGCCAATGCCAAAACGACCCATTTCTGGGATCATTATTTTCTTGCATTGGCCTTAAGTCACTAAATTCACGATACCGTATCGTCACTTGCAAGCTGTTCAAGAAGCAAATGCAGTTGGGGCCCAATGCGACGCAGTTCTTCACGATGCGCTGCTGAAAGCTGCGCCAAGATCTCATTTCCCCGAGGGGTTAGACAAATATAGACCTCACGCCGATCCACCTCGCTATTTTCGCGCGTTACTAGCGCTTGTGCTACCAGACGATCCACCAAGCCCACGGCACTATGATGCCGAATCTGTAACCGTTCTGCCAATTCACTCATCGTCACTTGCTCCCGGCCAGGAAAGCCAGCAATCGTCAATAATACCTGGTGCTGCTGTGGGGTGATACCGCCGGCGCGCGCGGCCGTCTCGCTAAAACGCACAAACTGCCGCAACGCATAACGGAAATTCGCCAATATTTCATACTCTGCTTTGTTAATCGGTCGTGCCATTTTCATCTGTCCTGAAAATTATGAATTATGGAGGGTGATTTATGAATTTTCATCCAGTGTGACATGCATTCGTGCATGTTTAACACCCATGTAAATCGGATCCTCCTATACTCTAACTGCTGTTATCCAAGCTGCCAAGCCTTTTTGGATGAATATCGTATTACGATATATAATGCCCGACAAAATTCCATTTTAGTGAGGAACAAAATGTTTAATCGTTTAAATTTAAATACCCTGGATGATTCAGACGATCGGCCAACAAACACCTTTCGTCTATTTCATGTCTCGGTTTTGGCAGCTGTGGTTGGCATATTGGCGGGATTTGTGGCTTTTGTCTTGTTTAAGTTGATTGGTTTAATTTGGAACCTGGTCTTTTTTCAGCAGGTGTCAACACAGTTAACCGATTTAACTGTCAATCCAATTGGTTACTGGATGTTAATTGTGCCCGCTATCGGCAGTTTAATTGTGAGCTTGATGGCGAAATATGGGACGCCAAAAATTAAAGGACATGGCATCCCTGAAGCGATGGAAGCGATATTGGAAAATGGTAGCCGCATTAACCCGCGTGTCGCCTTTTTCAAGCCGATTGCCACGGCCATCGCCATTGGCACCGGTGGCCCGTTTGGCGCAGAGGGACCGATTATTCAAACGGGCGGGGCCTTGGGTTCCATATTAGGGCAAGTGGTGCAGACAACGGCCGTTGAACGCAAAGTATTACTGGCTTGTGGGGCAGCAGCCGGTATGGCCGCTACCTTCAACACCCCCATTGCTGCTGTCATTGTTGCCATTGAACTCCTCCTGTTCGAGTTCAAGTCACGTTCTTTTGTGCCGCTAGTCATTGCCACCGTTGTCGCCACAACAGTGCGTATGTCTTTAGTCGGAGATGCCGCGCTCTTTCAAGTCTCCATCCCCAGCTTTGGCATTCCTCAAGCCCTGCCATTTTACGTTTTGTTAGGTGTTTTATGTGGCTTGACGGCGCTTGGGTTTAAATACGCACTGTATTGGACGGAAGACCTTTTTGAACGGCTGCCAGTCAACGAATTTTGGCTGCCCGTTATTGGCGGTCTGTGTCTGGGTCTCATTGGCTACTTTGTGCCAATGGTTTTAGGGGTAGGCTACGATGCCATTAGCGATATTCTCAACAATCAATTGACTCTGAGCGTTTTGTTCACCCTGATGATCTTCAAAACATTGGCGCTCATGGTGTCATTGGGGTCAGGTACCTCTGGCGGGTTGCTTGCGCCTATGTTTATGGCCAGTGCCGCCATGGGCAGCATTGTGGCCATGCTGTTGAATATGGCAATGCCCAGTTTACATTTAGAGCCAGGGGCATTTGCCTTATTGGCAATGGTCGCCGTATTCGGCGCATCGGCTCGCGCGACCTTTGCTTTTATTATTTTTGGCTTTGAGATCACGCAAGATTATCATGCCATTTTGCCGCTGATGCTTGTGTGTGTCATTGCCGATGGCGTGGCGCTGTATTTTATGAATAACACGATCATGACTGAAAAGTTGACCCGGCGAGGTTTACGTGTGCCGCAAGAGTATGAGACGGATGTGTTGCAACAAGTAACGGTGGGGGTGGTGATGGATCCACAGCCGATGGTGTTAAAGAGTGAGATGACGGTGCGCCAGTTGGCAGAGGTAATTGCCCAAGGAGAGCCCGCGTATGTACGCCATCAAGCTTTTCCCATTGTGGATGCAAACGGCCGTTTAACTAGCATTATTACACGCGGTGATTTGTTACGGGCGCTGAATACAGTTGATGGTGATAAACGCCTAGTCTCTGAGGCCGGCACACAAAAGCTAGTGGTCACTTATGAAGATGAACTGTTAGGCGATGCCCTGCACAAATTGCTCAAACATGATATCGGCCGCTTACCGGTAGTCAAACACGAAACATCACAGCAGTTGGTTGGTTACTTGAGCCGAGGCGCGATTCTGCGCGCGCGCCAAATGCGGCTGGATGAAGAGTATCTGCGTGAACCAGGCTGGATTGAGCAAAGGCGGACAGTATCAGCAACGAATAAAGAGAATGGAAACGGCCGTACTTGATCTAGATCAAGGCAACATTTCTACCACTCTTGTATGGTATTTTTCCAAATGTTTATGCAGTAATATGGAAATAAATCACCAGCTTGAAGGAAAGATAGTTTTGAACCTTTCTGGAATTAATATAAATCTCACGATGACGAGGACAAATAAATGACAACAAACAATCCACTACACCTGACCGCTGAACAATCTGTGGGCGACTGGGTAACGGCCGATTATCGGTTAGCGGCCGTTTTCGATAAATACAGCATTGATTTTTGCTGCGGCGGCCAAAAGTCAGTAGGCCAAGCGTGTGACGAACAAGATGTTAGCCCCGATGCCATCTTGCAAGAAGTAACACAAGTCATCGAATCGCCGGGCAGCGGCGAACGATACGACCAATGGTCACTGGATTTCCTGGCCGACTACATCGTCAACCAGTTCCATCTCTACACCAAACAGATGCTGCCCCAACTAAGCGAATATATCGAGACTGTAGCCAACGTGCATGGTGAAAGCCATCCTGAAACCCGTACGATTGCCACCCTGTGGCCTGGCGTACGCGGCGAATTAGCTCAACATATGCAAAAAGAAGAGCTGCTGTTGTTTCCCTACATCAAACGTCTGGTACGCAACCAGGCAGAAGGCAGTCTGCCACCCGTACCACCCTTTGGTTCAGCGCGAGAACTGGTTGAAGCGATGGAAGCGGAACATGACAACACAGGCGATGCCCTGCATGAAATTGAAACGTTGAGCGCTGGTTACACCCCACCAGCCGATGCCTGCACCACCTACCGGACGCTCTATACGCTCCTGAGCGAATTTGATGCGGCTACGAAGAAGCATATCCACCTGGAGAACAACATCCTCTTCCCCAAAGCCATCAAACTAGAAGAAATGATGCGTGC
>CAYGMR010000118.1:0-10890 GCA_964350725.1 uncultured Ardenticatenaceae bacterium
CAGATCTTCAAAATTGCCGTCCCCTTCAGGCTGCACTGCTTCCTGGAGCACATTAAAGTGCAAAATCATGGCATCCGCACCACACATATCGACTGCGCGTTGGCACTCATTTAGTCCGTACCCATAATTCAACTGCACAGCCCCCAAATTGGCAAACAATAGGATGTCGGGTGCGACTTCGCGTACATCAAAGGTATATTCCAGACTCGCATCTTCAATTGCAGGGCGCATAGAACCTAATCCCATCGCAATGCCAACTTCTTGCGCAGCTTCTGCTAATGTCCGGTTTATTGCGAGGGCTTCGGGCGTTCCGCCTGTCATAGAAGAAATGAGCAGCGGGCTCTTGAGTGGTTTACCAAGAAGTTTGGTTTGAGTATCAACTTTTGCCAGATCGATTTCTGGTACTGCCTGGTGTAGAAAAAAATATTTTTCAAGGCCACTTGTCAATTGATTAAAAGTGACATCTTCTTCGAGATTGATGCGAATGTGTTCAGCTTTGCGTTGTTCATGAATCCGCGCATCGGGCGTTGTCGAACCCTCATCAATCACGTTAACAGATTCAGTCATGTATTACTCCAAAAAGTTCGTTTATTTGAGAATTTTCAACACTCAAGCTCAGGGGTGGTCTCCTGACCGCGCCCCATTGCGATAGGGTCAGGAGACCCGTCGCGAGAACAAGAGATTTTTTTGTGAATATAGCGTTGAGTATACCCTGGTATATGTTGATTTGCGAGTGAAGATATATTACGATACATCTGATTTAGTAACGTTTCCTGTGCGCTTTCTAGGCGAGGGTCGTCCTTCAATGAAGCCTACGTTACAATAGCTATTATTCGAAAAACCAGCCACAATTTGCTGCCAAGAGTGCAAAATTTTTTAAGCAACGGCCTTCGTTATTCAATTTTGCCTTCTAAGGTGGTTATTAAGGAGAAAGTATGCGGGTTTTAATTACGGGTGCAGCCGGATTTTTAGGTTCCCATTTAAGCGATCGTTTTATTCAAGAAGGGCATTCGGTTGTGGGTATGGATAATCTTATTACCGGCAACATGGACAATATCGCGCATCTACTTGGACATGAGCAGTTTGAATTTATCAAACATGATGTAAGTAATTATATTTACGTCGCAGGGCCATTGGATGCGATTTTGCATTTCGCATCACCGGCAAGCCCAAATGATTATTTGATGTATCCAATTCCAACCTTAAAAGTTGGTTCTTTGGGCACACATAATACGTTAGGATTGGCAAAAAATAAAAATGCACGCTATTTGTTAGCATCTACATCTGAAGTGTATGGCGATCCGCAGGTCAATCCTCAACCGGAGACTTATTGGGGCCATGTTAACCCAATTGGCCCTCGCGGTGTCTATGATGAAGCCAAACGTTTTGCTGAAGCGATGACGTTGGCTTATCAGCGGTATCATGGCTTGCAAACACGTATCGTACGTATTTTCAACACGTATGGGCCGCGAATGCGTTTAAGGGATGGACGCGTTGTGCCTAACTTTATTCATCAAGCGTTGTTGGGTGAACCACTCACGGTCTATGGTGATGGTAGTCAAACCCGGTCTTTTCAATATTATAGCGATCTTGTGGAAGGCATTTATCGATTATTACTTTCAGATGAACCGCTGCCGGTTAATATCGGTAATCCCGATGAAATGACGATTTTAGAGTTTGCACACGCTGTTGTTGAGGTTGCGCGTAGCCAATCCGAGGTCAAATTCATTCAGCCTGAGGATGAACGTGTACGTGACGATCCTAAAATGCGGCGGCCAGATATTAGCAAAGCAAAACGTGTGTTGGGTTGGGAGCCGAAAGTACATTTGACAGATGGCTTGGCGCAGACAGTCGCATATTTTCGAGACAAAGTTTAGCAGATGGCAGCATTGCAACACTGGCAGCATCAAATCATAGTCAAGCGGTCAAATTGGCAGCCGCTTGGCTTTTTTGTGTTGGCAGTTTTGTGTGGGGTATTGTTGGTTAGATTACCTTTGAGTTCGCTGTTTTTGCTGGTGGGCGCAACGGCCGTTGTTATCTTAACCCTTATTCGTCCCCTATTTGGTCTGGGTGTCACTTTAATTATTGCTCCATTAGGTGCGTTAGAGAATCAAATATTGGGTGGTACTTCCCTGGATAGTGGCCAGTTGTTGCTCCTATTCACCCTTGCGGTTTGGATAGCGCGTGGTATGCTGCGGCAGCGGGTGGTACTTCCCAAAACCATGCTCAACGTGCCATTTCTAATCGTTTTGCTGATTACACTATTCACATTACCTGGTTCGCCTGCACCAATAGTTGGATTGCGTGAATGGCTGAAGTGGCTAGAGATGGCGTTGATTATGTTGATGGTTGTCGATTTAGGTTGTGAGCAGCCGCAAAATCGGGGCCAAACTATTATTTGGTTGGTTGCGATGTTGTTGTTGGCTGGGGTTAGCCAGGCAGTTGTTGGCATTTGGCAGTTTGGTTTGCGGGGTGATGGGCCTGATCATTTCCTTGTGTTGGATCGCTTTTATCGTGCTTATGGCACGTATGAACAACCGAATCCGTTTGGTGGGTTCATGAATTTGAGCTTGTTATTGGGGTTGGGTGTGTTATTAGGCTTGCTGACAGCCTGGTGGACTGATCGCCGTCAGAGGGGTGTTGTGAGGTCGCAACGGCCGTTTAGAACCTGGGTCTACTTGTTTACTGGGGTGTTGTTTGCTGTAGTTCTAACTGGTCTAGGTTTGTTTTTTTCCTGGAGTCGTGGAGCCTGGCTTGGTTTTGTTGCTGGTGCAACGGTTATGGCCTTCTTCTGGCCACGTAAACAACGTTGGGGCGTACTTTTGGTGACTTTATTTATTGTGTTATTTGGTGCTGGTTTGTGGTTGGATATTGTGCCGGTTCCCGTTACTAGTCGCTTGGCAAGCTTTACCACAGATTTGCAATTTGGTGATGTGCGTGGCGTGGACATAAATGATGCCAATTACTCTGTCATTGAACGGTTGGCACATTGGCAAGCCGCACTAGACATGGCAACTGATAACATTTGGTTAGGGGTTGGTTTTGGCAACTATGAACCAGCCTATGCTGAGTATGCCCTCATCAATTGGTCAGCACCATTAGGACCTGCCCACAATTATTACCTAAATTTATTAGCTGAAGTCGGTATTACTGGCTTCTCGACTGATGTAGGGTTTTGGCTGGTTGTATTTTGGAGAACCTGGCAGCAGTTAAAGTGGCTGTCGTGGCCCCAACGCGGGATCGCATTGGGGTTGATGGGGGTCTGGACCGGGCTGGCTGTCCACCAGTTAGTAGATAAGCTTTACGTTAATAACATATACATTCATTTGGGTGTCATGTTTGGCTTATTACAATTGCTGTCTGATGGGCGGTCTCATGTTGCCAAGGCAACTAGCTATGATCAGTTAAATACAAAAGTGCCGCGCACTGCTTTCGAGGCGAAGAATAATTTATGATTGCAACTTTTTCACGTGTATCGAGCCGTTTTGGCATTAACCCTAAAGAGGCGGAACGATTTTTTAAGTTTGTTATTGTCGGCGCCATTGGCTTTGTCGTTGATTTCGGCATATTTAATCTATTGGTTAGCCCTTTTGACACGTTGTTATCTGAAGGTAACTCCCTGTATGATCTGTTAGTTGGGATTGGGATGAATCCTGATCTCGTTGTGAATTTGGGGCCAACGTTTGCAGGCGCTATTTCGTTTATTGCGGCGATTATCAGTAACTTTCTATGGAATCGCTACTGGACTTATCCTGATTCTCGTGCTAAATCAACCCGTAGGCAATTTGTGATGTTTTTCCTAGTTAGTTTAGCCGGTATTCTCATCCGTATTCCGATTATCACATTCTTGCATGTTCCTTTGAGTGATCTATTTGTAACATTTCCAATTTTGGCGCCATATGCAGAACGTCTAGGTGAAAATATGGCATTGGCGATTTCAGTTGTGATTGTTTTGTTCTGGAATTTCTTTGCCAACCGATATTGGACTTATAACGATATTGATTGATGTCAGTGGACGAAATAGATAACAGGCAGGTGCTACAAGCTGCACGCATTGGCATTGATGTCACGTCAGCTGTAATTCAGGGTGGGGGTATCGGCCGTTACACGCGTGAATTAGTGCGTGCCTTGGTTGCTCAGGAATCAGAAGCAAAATTCCGCCTTTTTTCAGCACGTCCCCCGGCCCAATCACCTGTACCAGATCCGCTGCCACAAGCTGCCAATGTGGATTTTTTGCCGACACGTTTGTCAGAACGCTGGCTTTATCGGTTGTGGTATCGTTTGCGCTTACCTCTACCTGTGCAATGGAAAACGGGAAAGTTGGATTTATTTCATTCACCCGATTTTGTATTGCCTCCGGTTAATGGCCGTATTCCCACATGATCTATCTTTTATCCATTATCCAGACACCTTTCCGCCAACATTAGTAAAATATCTAAACCAGGTTGTGCCCTGGTCTGTCAGCCGAGCGACACATATCTTGGCAGATTCGCAAGCCACAAAAAATGATTTAATTAAATTTTGGCGAGTGTCGCCTGAAAAAGTATCGGTTTTGTACAGTGGTGTCAATTCAGATTTTAAACCAGCAACTATTCAACAAGAAACGCCCGTTCGTCAAAAATACAATCTGGGTGATGAGCCATATTTATTCAGTGTCGGCACCATTCAGCCACGCAAAAATTATCAGATGTTGATTCAAGCATTTAAACCTGTCGCCGCACGTTTTCCCCATAATCTTTATATTGCTGGAGGCAAAGGGTGGCTGTATGATGAAATGATGGCCGAGATTTCGCAGCAAGGGTTAGATGGTCGTGTGCGTTTTATCGGATTTGTGGCCGATGCCGATTTGTCGATATTGTATAGTGCGGCCTCCTTATTTTTGTTCCCCTCTATTTATGAAGGGTTTGGTTTACCTTTGTTGGAAGCGATGGCATGTGGCGTACCCGTTATCACATCGAATGTTTCAAGCTTGCCCGAGGTTGTGGGAGAAACGGCCGTGCAATTGTCACCGTTCGATAAACAGGTGTGGACAGATGCGATGTTGAAACTTCTATCAGACCCAGTCGAGTGTGAAAAACTTAGATCAGAAGGTTTCGAGCGGGTCTCACATTTCAGTTGGCAGCGTTCCGCAAACCAACTTTTACAGATTTATTCTGATTTGCTTGCCTAATTCGAAACCTTCAGTTTGAAACTCCACAGAATCCCCATTTTAACAACAATTCAATAACATTGTAACGATATTCGTAACAAAATTTTGTTACAAATGATACATAAGCCGATTTTGTAGTTCTTAAAAAGACCCAATTTAGGTTCACTATATTAATTATTTTCACCTGTGTATAGGGTGCGAGGAAATAGAGGAGAGGGGTGACATGGGTTTAGTTACTTTGTTGCAAAACACAGATGAAATAGTAAATGTTGCAGTTGATACAGTGCAAAATGCTGCATTTGCATATATAACCATTCAAGATCAGGGTAATGTATATTACCTTTTACGCTGGAATAAAAATTGGCGCATGTATAATTTGATCGGTGGGAAATTAGAGAACCGAAAAGGGGATAATGGGGATCTAAGTAGAACATTGCGGCGAGAGTTGTTTGAGGAAATTGGCTTAAATGGTAGCTGTGATTATGATGTTCGAGAGTTAATACAAGTTAATATACGTCAATTTTCACAGCGAGAAAAACGCAACAAAAATTACCACTTCATTGTTTACGAAGTTGAAATATATTCACCCGAACTGCGCACAAGAATAATTAAAGATTCACAAAATATCTTGGTGAACGCCACTGAAATCACAGCGCTTGAAACGATCACTGGCAAGCCAATTTCACAAACGGCACGCCATATTTTGGAAGAAATTGAGGGAACTGTATTCGAATTTTAGTTTGAATCAGGAAAAGTCTGACCAGTTCTAGTTAGCTCAGATCCCGTTTGGTTAAGGCCAGGCAATGTTTTTTAACATTGTATCTGGCCTTTTTTATTACCAGCTGACAAGATTATGTAAAATAAATCCTATTTACTTTGCGTTTATATAAACATAATGTATACTGTGTCAACATAAAGTGTTAGCGGTTGCTAGAAAATGGTTAAGTTTTAATGGTAACGGCCGTATACTATTTGAAATACATAAAATTATATAGAAGTACCATAACTAAATAAACGACCCAAACTTTTGTGTCCGGCACACTTGATGGTAAAAATATGACCAATCTTTCGAGTACATTTCACGGAGCTATCAAACTCAAAACGCTATGTCTTGGCGGTCATTTTGCCCGACCTCCTGAGAACTCCAATGCCCCGAATCAATTTCCCCAAAATGTTTATAGTCACACAGATGACTTTACTTTTTTCACTGAAATTGCTTATGACAAATCCCTAAATCTCATTAAACGCGATCAAGATATTGACTTGGTGTTTCTAGATGCTGATTATGAATCGTTATCTGAGATAACCATGTTCATCACGCAGTTGAAAGAAATTCGGGCGAAGCTTCCTGTTGTAATTTTTACAAGCAGCGCTGATGACAAGATGCGCTATTTGATTCGGGAAGGGGCTGCCTGGCATTTCATGAAACATTCTTTAACTATTGATCATTTGGCAGAGCAAATTCATAAGCATGTGTTTTCGCCGGTCAATTGGGATGAGGTATTTGAACAATACGCCAATGATACAGTCAAGCCGCGTATTGAACCTGGCTTAAGCTATGACGATTTGGATGCCTTGAATAAAAATCCAGAAGAACGGTATATTATCAAACGTTTGTTTGCTAACAGTGAAGTTGTTCAAATTTTCCGTATGGACGAAGGTTTTAGCGGTTCGCGGATTTACACAGTAAAACCCGCCCACCAGCTTAAACGAATTTTGAAAATTGAAGTAGCTGATCAGTTAGAGTCTGTTCAGGAGAAACAAGAGGGATTAATCCAACCGCGCTTAAACCGGCAAGTAGGCCAGTTGCAAGGTAAAACAATTCGTGGCCAACATTTAGCGGGAGCCTGTTATACCCTGGCTGGCTCTGACAGAGATGCCATTACATTGTCTCAATATCTACAAGATCAAAATCGGGTGCGCAAAGAATTGATCGATAAAATTTTGGATCAATTACGCTATAGCATGGAGCAGCTCTATGCCGGCAGCAGTGATACAGAGTTGCGTTATTGGGCGCCTTTATATTCGCGCGTTTTACCGCCCCATTTTTCATTAATTGATGCTGAACTAGTTAACACAAGCCGTACTGATGCCGATTTTGTTTTTCGTGCTGAAGATGTTTCGACACTTTCGGCCGTACCGGGCAATCGCACTTTGCAAGCCATTAATGAAGCTGTCATTGCTGGCACAGAACCAGACATTATTTTTCATGGCTTTGAAGTTTCAGAAGTGGATTCCAAACAAGGTGTTATCTATTTACACGACGATTTAATTGCGCGTTACCCCATTTCACATTTATTAACTGGCAAAGATCACCCCATTTTACGCTTTAAGGTGCGTTTAAAAGAAGTTGAACATGATTTGCTAACCCATCCTGTATTTCGTCGTGGCAAACGTATATCGATTCGTGGTCGTGTAGCAGAAACACAAGAATCAATTTTGGCGCGCAATATCTCAGAGATAACTGGAACTCCATTTGATTTTCAATCTGATACGTTTGATTTGGTATCCGGCCAATTCTTGTCCCCTATCGTTAACATTCGATATCTATTATGGGAGACGGGACGTGAAGATATGATCGTGCCCATTCCTCAAGTCACTCCGGTTTTGCACGGTGATCTTAACACGGGAAATATCCTGATTGAAGATGGTGATGATGTGCCCGTGTGGCTGATCGATTTTTCTGATGCGCGCCCAGGACATGTCTACTTTGATTTGGCAAAATTAGAAGTTGAATTTCGTACTCATGTCTACTTTAAGTTATTTAGAGATATGGTCGATGATGGCATTTGGGATGATGAAACCGCCTTCAAATTTGCTTTATTGGTCGAAAATATTCTACTTCAAAAACCTGACGAAAAATTTGAAGATTTTGTCTCTATCTTACGAAATTATCAGACAGAATGGTATGATCAGCTTTACACACAATTCCCGCTTTATTTTGAGAACTTGCTTTATTTCTTGTATTCACTACGGCAGATTGCCGAAACGTACAGCCCTGAGCGCTATCCATATCATTACCCTGTCGCCGTTTTTTTTCAAAGTATTGCAGCCTTGAAATATGATGGATTATCAAACCCAGGTAGACATCCTTGGGCAAAAAGAATCGCATTGTGTTGTGCGTTAGTGACTGGTAAACAGGCTGTGGAAGGAGGTAAGCGTCCACACGAAGTTGGCAGCGCATTGAACGCATTACGTCAACGCAGTGCGTTAGCGATGGTTACAGTGGGTAGTGGTGAAAATCGCAAATATTTGCTGCAATGGAATCGTAACTGGGAAATGTTTAACCTTGTTGGAGGCAAGATCGATAATAGCAAAGGTGACAAAGATTCGTTTGCCAGGGCGATTCAGCGTGAATTATTGGAAGAGCTGGGATTGATAAGCCCTAAGGATTATCGGATCATCAAGGAGTTAAAGCCCGTTACTAAAATTCAATTTTCACGGCGTGAATTTGTCTTTAAGGATTATGAATTCAGACTGTTCCAAATCGAATTCTTACCGCGTCACCCACAGACCCGAGAGGATTACCACCGTTTTGCAACACGTTTATCCCCTGATCGTGAGAATATTCTTGTCACAAGGTCTGAAATTGAACATTTGCGCACAATTGATAACCGGCCAATATCTGAGACGACACGTTTGATTTTGCGTGAATTGGGTGAGATCGACGCTATCCAAGCAAGTGATAATTTTACTTCGCTTGATTTTCAATTGGATGTATCTCAACTAATCGTTAGTCGTGGTCGTGCTCAAATGCGGGGACGATTGGTGAACCCGCGCTTCGCCAGTCTCGTAGAAAATGTGATTATTGAAGTGATGCCTTCTCCAAGTTACGAGGTTGTGCAAGATTCAGCGATTATGCAGCTTGCCTCTTTGGATGCTGGGCAGGAGATTCCACTAGCGATTTGGTTGCAGCCAAAAGAAAAAGAAGCACTTGTGACGTTACGGGTTACTTATTACGATGTGCGTAATAACGAATATAGACAATTGATAGAAAATCAAGTGACTTTTCATGCCCAAACACGCTCTTTGTTTCATATTGATAATCCATATGTTGTTGGCAAGCCATTAACGGCCGCTTCCGAAGCTCTTTATGTAGGTCGTGAAGATGTATTTGCTTGGATCGAAGAAAATTTACTTGGCAAAACGCAGCCCAATGCATTGATCCTTTATGGCCAGCGGCGCATGGGGAAAACCTCAACACTTTATCAATTAGTTGGGGGCAATCGCGGGCAAACGATTCGAGAATATCCCGGCCATCCCATCTATCCTGTGTTTGTCGATTTACAAGGAATGGCGAGTTGTAACACAATTGAATTCTTTGAGAAATTGAGCCAGATTATAGCGCGGCATTTGCATCGACGTGGTCTCAAGATTAACCCTTTGGTCTCAGCTTCAATGAATGGTCAAAAATTTTATGCGTTTGATAAATTCCTGGATGAAGTTGAGAATGTATTGCCTCCCAATGGTCTATTGGTTTTGATAATGGATGAATTGGAACAGTTGCAGGTGAGTGTTGAAAGCGGATTATTGGTTCCTGAAATATTCCCCTACATGCGTTCCTTGATGCAGCACCGGGCTAGGCTGACTTTTATTTTGGCTGGAACCAATCAATTGGTTGAAGATTATTGGAGCATTATTTTCCATGTTGGCATCAGCCGTGAAATTGTATCCTTAACACGTGATGAAACTGAAATGTTGATTCGAGAGCCTGTGCAGCCAATGCTTTCTTATGATGATTTGGCTATTGATCAAATTTGGCTGACAACACAAGGGCATCCTTATTTCACACAATTGATTTGCCATCGTTTGGTGAGTAATGTGAATTTAGAGAGCCAACGTGGCAAGACGATTACGCTTAATGATGTGAGATTGACGATCAATAATACTTTGGAAGAAGATGATAGCCATTTGTTACATTTATGGAATGAAAGTTCGCGAAATGAACAATTCGTGCTTGCCGCTTTGGCGGGGACGTTGGATCGTGGTGAAGAAAATGTGTCGCGTGTGGAAATCTTCTCACGTTTGCGGGATGCAGCTATTTTAGAGGAAGATATTCAAGAGGCATTAAAACGCTTAGAGTTAAGGAGATTGGTTTCTCGCAAACCTGTCGAGAGACAAATTCAGACACGTTTGCCACGTCCTGGAGGATGGCAGCCCACTTTGGTAAGCAAAGATTATGCATATACGATATCTTTTGACTTATTACGTCGTTGGGTAGCAAAAAAACGAACGTTGGGTTCTTTATTGAACTAAGTATAGACAAACAAGTATAGCGGTTCGCTCGCGGTTTGGAGACATGACTGCGAGCATCCGCCACAAGATCAATATCAGATTATTGGCCACATAAAGCAAAAATGAAAACATCCTATATTGTGGGTCCACCCATACAAAAAGCAACAGATTTCTACGGCCGTTCCGCCGAAATCGCGCGTTTATATGAGATTCTTGCTGGACAACAGGTGCAGTCGTTGTCCGTTTTGGGATTGCCACGGGTTGGCAAAACTTCTTTTCTAAAATATATAGCCTTGCCTGAGATTAAAGTTGCGTATTTGTCACAGCCAGAACGCTATATTTTTATTTTGCTTGATGTCGCTTTATGTAACTCGGCTGAATTGTTTTATCAGCGTTTGTTTTTGGAATTGGTTTCGACATTGCGGCATAGTTTGTCCACACCATTGCATGTACCTTCTGCCAGTGCAATTTCATTATACGATATCGAAGATTTATTATTGCAGACG
>CAYGMR010000118.1:10900-12797 GCA_964350725.1 uncultured Ardenticatenaceae bacterium
ACCGAGTTGTTTTATTGTTAGACAATTTTGATTCAATACTTAACGGTGATTATAGTCTTGAATTTATGACAGAATTACGTGCTTTAACTGGGGCTTGGGAATATGAGTTGGCATGTATCACGACATCCTATCTAGACTTGTACACATTAGGTACAACTATTGGCTTGCCCCCCACATCTCCATTTTACAACATTTTTTATCCAAGCCCGATTTATCTTGCTGGTCTCGATACACCTGCTTGTGATCAATTGATTTCCAACCCGCTGAAAGAAAGTGGGCATTCGTATCTTGATAGGGATGTGGCCGCGATCCGTGAGCTGGCAGGGTCAATCCCGATTTGTATGCAGACAACGGCCGTGCGGTGGTGGCGTAATATGGGGATGCAACGGCCGTTTTTGACAAACGTTTTCATGCGCTGGTGGGATGTTTTTACCTATTTTGAAAAGACACTTTTGTTGAAACTTGTTGCCAGGCAGCCTTTAACAGAGGGGAAAGTTGATATTTCAACAAATGAAACTTTGCAAAGACTGTTGGACTATGGTGTGTTGGTAGACTCCGAAGCGAAACTGCGCTTGAATGGCGGATTATTCGCAAATTGGGTGGGGAATCAGTCACGCACAGTTGAAGTGAAAAATCCTGCTATCCAGTTCAATTCCCAATAACCTTGGCAAATTCTATCCTTTGAGGTTTAGAATTTTTCTAAAACACACTAATTAGATCATTCAGATTTAATATCCGGCAAGGGCTGGCTTTTGAAATGAGTTGGTCCACCCAGAAATTGGTTGACTTCTTTGGGTGAGCGCAACCAGATCACTTGTTTTTCTTTGGGTAGTTGATTGAGGTGCCTGAAAATTTGAGGTTTGGCTCGTTTGGGGTAATTCCATATCCATTTAATAAACTTCGGGAAATACGGGTCAAATATTTTTTCTTTACACCCCTTGGCCATATCGGGACGTGCCTCATTATAGTACATAATCCTTCGTTTCATGGCGCGCCAAGTGCAAATCCATGGCGGTAGATCGAGAAATATGATTGTGTCCGCAGCTTTTAACCGTACGTCTAGCGTATTGCGGTAATTTCCGTCTAGTATCCACTTGTCCTTCGCTATAAAATCATCCACCATATGGGCCCATTCGGAATAAGGTGTACGCACCCAGTCTGGCTTCCAGAAAAATTTATCAAGGTGGATGACTGGTAAATCTAGTTGGACACCAAGTTGACGGGCTAAAGTAGATTTTCCAGATCCACTAGAACCTATAATGAGAATGCGTTTCATGATGAGAGCACACTCGGCTTTTGGATATAAATCCTTCAGTTTATTTGCCGGTTGTGTTTGAGAAATCGTGGCAATTGAATTGTTGTGAATAGGGGTCTGTCTGCTGCCCATTACTTGTTTATACTTTACATTTAATAGCATTTCCGTTACTTCTCTGCAAGGTGATTTTTATTGATATGTTCCATTACGCGTTTGTAAGTACAATTTAAATGAGCCTGTAACATTCGATATGGTAATAGGTTATTACTTTAACAGGCTGTTCCTAATTTATTTTAGTCGTTAACCTTACCGATTTATATACTAACCAATAAATTGGTATTTTTAGGTGAAAACAGAGTTAAAAAACAAAGCTTTGCGAAAGGGGTGGGGAGAGATGGGCTATAACGGCCGTTTCGCGGGCACACCAACACGACGCGGATATTTATCGGCGGTGGATGAAATTTTAGGGATGGTTATCAAAAAATGGGGATTGGCTACCGTCGGCAGAAGAATTTGGGTCGTTGTTGGTAAATTGCCGCCGAGTAGGTGGATAGCTGGCGCTGCAACGGCCGTTTCATTAGCTGCATTTTCCCCTTTTTGCGCAAGAGCATACCCCCCAACTTTACAAAAAGGCAGCAAATA
>CAYGMR010000119.1:0-5560 GCA_964350725.1 uncultured Ardenticatenaceae bacterium
CGCACCTATTCTACCTATGGTGTTCCCGGCACAATTCCAAAATCAAACTCACCTACCGTTTTGCTGGCAACAGATATGCCGCAAATTCGATCAACAGCGATTGTGTAATAATGATTGTTGGCTACATCCCCTATCTCATCAGAGTCTCCATCTACCCACAAGGATGTTGGGGGAACAACAGAAGCATAAAACGATGTCACGTTATAGGGTTGGTTTATGCTGCGAAAGATAATGTAATTTAATGCTGTCGGATCCGAGTTCCAGTCTAACTCAACACTATTGCTAACAATATCAATTGCCGGCAGTAAGGGATTGCTATTATCGCAAACCGTTAAACAGGGCGAAAATTCAGAGCTGTTACGGCTTAGTTTTTCAGTAGCAACGGCCGTAATCATATCCCCATTTACAAAACTACTCACCATCACTGCACTAAAATCAACATGTCCACTGCCATCTGTCGTCACATCCTTTTTACCTAGATATGTCTTGCCCTCACCATTGCCACTACTATCACAGGTGACATTGCTAAAAAATTCAAGTGTGAAATCTTTGTTAGCCGTGCTAAAGAGTTCGCCTTCGATGGTCGTTCCCCCCGTCGTCAAATTCAGAAAAGGGAAGTTCTGGAGCCCGTTAGGGCCGCTGTCTGCATCCAAACTATCATTCACCTCAACAGAACCATCCGCTTCAAGATCAATGCCTAAGCCGCCATTAGCGTAAACACTGTTTTCTGATATCTCATTGCCTGTAGAACTCGCGCCGCTAATTCCAATACCAGCCGTTCCGTTATCTGTTATCTCATTGTGTGTGATAAGGTGGTCGTCACCTTTAACGATGGAAATGCCCGCAAAAGTATGCTCGAAAACAGTATTGAAGCGAATCCAGTTACCAACCGAGTCATCTGTAAATATAATGCCATAGCCATCGTTGTCAGCAATCACATTACCGACACCGCCGCCAGTAGAAGCGCCAACACGATTATATGAAGCGAGAATGCCCCAAATGCCATGTGAGCCATTTCCCAGACCGGGTTTGTTATCTTTATCTACGCCAATTTTGTTGTTGTAGATGTCGTTATAATTACTATTCAGATAAAGATAGATGCCCATTGAGTTATTGCCACCAATATAATTACCTAAATCGTCGTTGTTTCCGCCAATATTGTTACGATCACCGCCACCAATAAATATGCCACTAAAACCGTTGCCTACTTTTTCCGATACCTTGTTATTGAGCCCAATGATATTGCCAAAAATATCATTTCGTTCAGCGGCTGAATTTAAAGTGACCCCAGAAGCAATGTTGCCAGAAATGATATTGCGCAGGGTGTCAAAACTGCCGCCAATCAGGTTGTCGTCGCCAGAAATATCAATCCCCTCGCCCCCATTCGCTCCAACAGAATACCCATCAATATCTACACCTATGTAATTACATTGTGCCACATTATCATCGCTGTTTATTTCGATACCGTCCCCGCCAAAGCGGGTAATGGAAAATCCTTTGATCAAACTGCCATCGCTGCCGCTATTTAGTGTCAGCCCATTAACCGTCCCACCTATTCCCGCACCATCTAAACGCACCAAAATATTGGCATAATCATTCGCAGTGGGGCAAGATGCACCGGGTTGGGTGGTAGCATCGAGCAAGATGGGGTGAGTAATTGCCGGCAGCGGGGAACTTGAAGGTTGGATGACATGGAGGCCACCGCCGGGAATATCAAAGTTAACGGTAATTGGCCCGACACCACTACCAGCAGCGTTTACTTCTTGAATTGCTGCCCGCAAGGTACATTGGTCTCCAGAGGTGCCTGCATCGGAATCACAACTTCCGTTACCAATATTGACATCGCCCGCATTGCCACTGTCATTAATGAGTAATGTGGTGAGATCGGCAATCGGAATGCATTCGGAAAATTCAGAACTATTATTGCCATATGTCACCATACTGGTTAAATATCTGCCAGCAGCGCTACCAGCAGTAAAAGAAATGGTATCGTTATAAGCACCAGTTGTACCAAAGGCGTGCGTATATATGAATGACTCCCCTTCTCCATAACCGGAAGGATCACAACTGTCATTGATGTAGATGTCCGCATCATAAAAGCCAGCTTGCCCTAAATAATCGATGGTTAGCGTTACGTTTGTGCCATCGGTAAAAACGTTACTCAGGCTGGGGAAATTGAGTAGGGTGTTAGGTCCACTATCGGGGTCGGGATAGCCATCATTAGCAGTGACCCCATCTCCGTTTAAATTTAAACTTAAATCAATGCCCAAACCCCCATTTTCGTAAATGGCATTATAGCGAATTGTGTTGTTATTAGGGAAAGCTGGCAGTGAAGTGTCGCCTTCTAGGTTGATACCGGCAAGCCCATTGTAAGCGATTCTATTGCCTTGCCCGGCGACGATGCCGATTTGATGACCATGCGGGACGATACCACCAACAATCCCTTTATCAAAGGTGATGCCATGCTCAGCATTGCCAATTTCTGGTCCCCCAAATACATTTGTACCAATATAATTGTTGACAATTTCGCCATTGTTAGCCGAATAAAAAATATCAATACCTGATTTAGAGTTCCCAGATATGATATTGCGCTCACACGGCAGGGCGCCACCAACAATATTGTTACCCCCTTCTAATCGAACACCTAACGAATTTGGAACGGCCGTTGTCCCAGAGGCATTTGTACCGATAAAATTTCCCTTTATGCTGGAATCATCTCCGGATGCTTTAACACCAATCACGGTATTCCCAGAAATAACATTTCGCGGGGAATAAGAAGTCCCCCCGACTATGATGTTATCGTTTGAGCCAAAGCCAGAAATACCCCATCTATTCGGAAATGCTGTTTCACCATTTCTGTTAATTCCAATATGGTTACATTGAACAGTGATGTTGCCAACAAATTGGTTGAAATAGATGCCGTAATCATCAAAATTACCGATGACCAACCCCTTAACCAAACTACCATCACTGCCAGACGCAAATGTCAACCCTTTTGCATTTGAGCCTGCCGCGGCCCCATTCAAAACCACATTCAAGGTGGCGGGCGTATTTACGCCAGAAGGGCAACTTGAGCCAGGTTGTGTTGTGCCATTAATCGTGACGGGCGCAGTGATGGCTGGCAAAGGAGAGCCAGGTAAAATTGTGAGCGGAGTGCCGGCCCCATTAAAGTTGATTTTGTGTGTACCGGGGCTGCTTATGTTGTAGGCGTTAACTTCCTCAATGGCGGCACGCATGGTGCAATTGCCCAGCGAGGTGGCACATACGCCATTGCCAGGGTTGGCATCACCTAAATCGTTACCCGTATAGTTCACAGTAACGGTCAGCGGTGCGAAACTTTCCGCAGCACTTTGCTGAGGTGTTGCGACTAACAAGAGAATAGCTGCGCATAAAATTAAAAGTAAGGTTTTGATAAACAGGGTAGGGCTTGTTTGATTCATGAAGGCCTCGTTGGAGTTATATGTGAACTTTTAACCACACCAATCGTCTATGGTTATGATCGCTAGCAGCACAAGTTTTTTTTAATTACATAGTTCTGACGATTAAACAATATACGAAAGTGCATCGTCAGCTTAGAGGAACGGTAAAGAACAACTGCGTTGTCTTATTAAAATTCCGTTCCTTATCCAATATCTTTACCAAAATAAATATTGGTCGAAATTTTAAGATGTCATACCTGCCTTCGCAGGTATGACAAACCAATTTTCTGAAATTGGTGAAGGTATTATTATCTTGAAGTGCCAAGAAACCTACGGTGTGCCAGGCACAATTCCAAAATCAAACTCACCCATCGTTTTACTGGCCACGGATACGCCACAAACGCGGTCTACAGCGACGGCATAATAATAATTGTTGGCTATATCCCCTATTTCATCACTATCTGCATCTGTCCACATGTTTGTGGGGTGATTTACTGCGCTGTAAAAATTTGTCACATTATAGGGTTGGTTTACGCTGCGCAAGATAACGTACTGTAACGCGCTTGCATCCACGCTCCAGGCTAACTCCACGCTGTTGTTCACAATATCAATTGTGGGCATTAAAGGATTGCTGTTATCACAAACCGTTAAACAGGCTGAGAATTCCGAACTGTTTTTTGTTAGATTATCTGTAGCAACGGCCGTAATCACATCACCATTCGTCACACTGCCGCTCATTCCAGCCACAAAATCAACATGTCCACTACCATCTGTGGTCACAACTTTGCTCCCCAGGAACAGTTTACCTTCACCATGTCCACTACTATCACAACTGTCGCTGCTAAAAAACTCCAGTGTGACATCTTTGTTAGCCTGGCTGAAATATTCGCCATTGACAGTATTTCCCCCGCTCACAAAATTAAGTATGGGGTAGTTTTGGCGTAGGTTAGGCCCGCCATCAACGTCCAGATTATCATTGGGTTCGACTGCACCATCCCCTTCCAAATCAATGCCTAACCCATTATTATCATAAATACTGTTTGATGAGATCTCATTGCCAGTCGCATTGCCACCCCCATCAGCCACAGCGATACCAGCACCATTGTTATCATTAATCTTGTTATGGGTGATGAGATGATCATCACTGTTAAGGATAGAAACGGCTATATTGCCATTTTCGATTATCTCATTAAAACGGATGTAATTACCGTTGGAGTTATTGGTGAAACGAATGCCATAAGTGCCGTTGCCAGCCACCAAATTACCAACACCACCCGCGTATATGCTGCCAACATCATTGTGATCGGACTTTTCACCATAGATGCCTTGTGCCGCATTGCCCCAATCAGGATTATTCTCGCGGTCTGTACCGATTTTGTTGTTAAGCATATTATTGTAGTCGCTGTTGAGATTTAAGAAGATGCCAGCCGCCGCATTGGCGCTAATGATATTGCCGGTGTCAGCACTCGTGCTGCCGATATTGTTACTATCGCCACCATCCACATAAATACCCGAGCCACCATTACCCAGCCCCTCCATCCCTTTCGCTTTCAGTCCGATGAGATTGCCAAAAATGTTGTTGAATTCCGCAGCTGTCCCCAGCAATATTCCATGCCCGTCATTGGCCGCAATCACATTACGAAAATTATCGAAGGTGCCGCCAATTAGATTTCGGTCACCGTTGATATGAATGCCATTGCCAAGAATAATGCTCGTATCTTGGCCTGTGTAATCAACGCCGATATGGTTGCACTGCACGACATTGTCGCTGCTGTCAATTTGAATGGCGTCTCCATCAAATTTGCTAAAGGAAAAACCACGAATCGATGATCCATCGCTGCCCGCACCCAGCGTAAGACCGTCACCCGGCAGCCCACCTCCATTTATTATGACCTGAATTTGAGCGGGTGTCGCTTCGTCAGCCGCACACATCGCACCCGGCTGAGTCGTCGCATCCAACAGGATGGGATGGGTAATCGGTGGCAATAGTGAACCAAGCTGGATTTCGTGTGGTCCCGAGCCGGAGATATCGAAGGTAGTGTTGATAGGTCCCACGCTGCTGCTAAAAGCATTGGCTTGCTCGATAGCGGCACGCAGCGTACAAAGGTCGCCGTTATCTGCATTGTTGTCTGTATCGCAAC
>CAYGMR010000119.1:5570-8528 GCA_964350725.1 uncultured Ardenticatenaceae bacterium
CTATCAGCGATCGTAACACACGCAGAAAACTCCGAACTATTATCACCATAGGTCGCCACGCTTGTCAGATATTTGCCAGCAGCCCCAGATACGGAAAAAGTGATCGTATCGCTGTAGTTACCACTTCCAGTGAAAAACCCATCAGTATGCACATAAGTTTGGCCTTCACCATAGCCAGAAGGATCACAACTATCGTTGAGGTAAAAATCAACAGCATATGTTCCCGCATCACCTGCATAATCAAAGGTGACGGTCACATTCACGCCATCTGTGAAAGCATCTGTTAAATCTGGGAAGTTGAGCAGGCTATTGGGGCCATCGTCGGGGTCGCTGAGGCCATCGTTGGCAGTGACGCCATCACCATCAAAGTCAAAACTTAAATCAATGCCCAGGCCACCGTTATTGTAGATAGAATTGTAACGAAAACGATTGTTATCGGGGTAAGGATACACACCAGTGGGGTCTCCTTCCACATGAATTCCGGCACGCCCATTATTAGCAATCACATTCCCCAGACCAACCATGCCGATGGTTGTCCCCTCTGGCGTGCAACAAACGGATCCCTTGTCAAAATCGATGCCATGATACCCATTGCCCAAGGGTGCGCTGCCAAATACATCGACACCAATGTAATTATTGATGATAGTCCAGTTATTGCTCCATGTTGACATAAATATGCCATTTTGGATATTACCAGCAATGACATTACGCTCAGCGGCACTAGCCCCACCAATTTGATTATTACTTCCTATTAAAGCTACACCAGACCAACCATTAGGAACGGCCGTTGTACCAGTCGCATCTGTACCAATGAAATTACCCTTAACAAAACTGTTCTCAGTGACTGTGTTTCTGGAACTAATACCGTGCTTCTCGTTACCAGATATCACATTTCTATCGGCATAGGACGAGCCGCCAATCATCAAGTTATCATTGTTGTAAGTACGTATGCCACCTTCATTAGGAACAGCAACAGTGCCAGCACTATTTGTGCCGATATGGTTGCATCGGATAGTGACATCGTCCACACTGGGATCAACAAAATAGATACCATTATCATCAAAATTGTTAATCACCAGACCTTTGACAACACTGCCATCACTGCCAGCACCAAATATAATGCCATTTGCTCCCGAGCCTGCGGCCGTACCGTTCAAAATCACGTTTAATGTAGCAGGTGTGTTTATACCAGAAGGGCAGCTTGATCCTGTTTGGGTAGTGCCATCAATAACGACAGGCGCAGTAATAGTTGGCAGAGGGGAATTGGGCAAAATATTGAGTGGATTCCCCCCCCAGTTAAAATGAATGTTGTGTGTTCCCGGATTGCCCACATTATAAGCGTTGATTTCTTCAATAGCCGCCCGCAGTGTGCAAAGACCACCAGATGTGAGGCAAATGCCGTTACCGGGATTGGTATCACTTTGATCACCCCAATAATCTACGGTAACAGTCAGCGGCGCGATATTTTCCGCGTCACTTTGCTGGGGCGCGGCCATTAACAAAAGCATACCTGTGCATATAATTGCAAGTGCGATTTTAATGAAAGAGATGGTTCTTATTTGATGCATAGTCACCTCGTCTGCTCCATATTGGTAGAAGTAAAATGATTGTTTCAATTTCAGATTGATCAAGTTTCTACCACGAGTAGATTGTGAACCAACAGGCAAAAAACTTGACAAATCTCTTTCTGGCATACTAAAAATGCCAAAGTCACAACAGATATGGAAAGGAACGGAAATTAGTCTAAAAATCCGTTCCTTTCTCCATCCAGTGTTGTCTTGCGGTATAATACAAAAAAGTCGATCCTGAAACGATCCGGCAAAAAATGCAACGTATAGGGGCAGCAATCAACATTGAGAGACAAACCTAATCTCACCATCAACCTACTTGGCACGGTTTCCATTAAACTAAATGGCGAACCAGTCACCGATATCACCTCCCGCACGGCCATCGCCATCCTCATCTATCTGATTCATTACGGCCGTCCCATCCTGCGTGAATCATTAGCGGACTTTTTTTGGGACGGCCGTTCACAAAAACAAGCAGGCGCAAACCTACGCTCTGCTTTGTCACGTTTGCGCCGCAAATTACCCGACTATTTAATCATTACACGCGAGAGTGTGACTTTTAATCACAACTTGCCTTACCAAATTGATGCCCTGGCATTAGAACAAGAACTAGACAGATTGCTAAAAGATCCACAGCCACAGATCGCCGCCCTAGAAGAAAGTTTAACCCTTTATCATGGAGATTTTCTGGCTGGATTTTATATAAACGAAAGTGAAGGCTTTAACAACTGGTCCTCGATACATCGTGAAAAATTACGCCGCCAAACATCAATCGCCTTACAAAAAGTAACAGAATACCACTTAAAAAATGGGACATATCTACACGGGATCCCTTTTGGAGAACGCTGGGTAGGCATTGACCCCCTGCACGAAATGGCATATCAACAGTTGATGTGGCTGTTGGCACGATCAGGAAGGCGGCACGAAGCGTTACAAAAATATGATGAGTGCCGACAACTTCTGCAGACAGAATTGGCACTAACCCCCAGCCCCGCCACAGAGAAATTACAGCAGCGTATCCGAGAGCTAATCTTGCCGCCACCTCTACAGTTACCAGCCTTCAGCTCTCCCTTCATTGGCCGCCAAAACGAACTCACCAAACTTATCAGCCAATTGCTCACACCTGGTTGTCGGCTGCTGACTATTTTAGGCATGGGTGGCACCGGAAAATCCCGTTTGGCGGCCCAAGCCGCAAAGCAGATCGCGGAGCAAAAGGCAGGTCGATTTTTGGATGGCATTTTTTACGTGCCGTTGGCAGCATTAAGCAATGGCAGCGAGTTGATTACAACTTTGATCGAATTATTTAATTTGACAGTGAGTGGTGAAGATAGTACCGATCAACTTTTGACACATCTTGCCGACCGCGAGATGTTACTGATTTTAGATAATA
>CAYGMR010000119.1:8538-12668 GCA_964350725.1 uncultured Ardenticatenaceae bacterium
GACTTTTTAACTCGACTTATCGCCTCGAATAGTGCTACGCGTTTATTATTGACCAGTCGGCGGCGGCTCTTTTTACAAGCGGAGCAAGTTTTTCCTCTCGATGGTTTGCATTACCCTCAAACGCCCCCAACCCATGGCGCAAATTACGAAGCAGGTGTTTTGTTTGTTGATCGTGCCCAACGCGTGAGAGGGCATGAGTTGATGAACGAGGAGGAGATGTTAGCCATTTGGCGGATTTGTCATGCAGTCGAAGGGTCTCCTATTGCGATTGAAATGGCGGCTGGTTCGATGTGGAAAATGACAGCAACCGAAATCGCTGATCAAATTAAGCATGGCATGACAAAATTGACCACTGTCATGCAGGATGTACCCGCCCGCCATCGATCTGTGCAAGCAGTGTTCGATTATTCCTGGTATTTGTCAGAGCCTGCTGAACAACAGACATTGGCAAGACTAGCTATTTTTCCAGCCGACTTTGACGCAGAAGCGGCACAAGCGATCACAAACACGACTTCTGATAGTTTACTTTTACTCACAGCTAGGTCACTAATCAGACAGATGGACAACGGCCGTTTCAACCTACACCCCCTGGTGCGCCAGTTTGCCGCCGAAAAATTAGGCCACGCCTATAAACAGATTGAGGAAAAACACGCCACCTATTTTGCACGTTTTATTCAAGTACAAGGCGAACTATTTGCAGCCGGCAAACAAGAAGAAACATTGCAAACCATTACAGATGAAATAGACAACATACGCCTGATGTGGCAATGGATCACCCAGCACAAACAATATGCCACATTGCGCCAGGTTGCCGATTTGTTGCAACAATGCTTTGAAATTAAAGGTTGGTTTGTAGAAGGACGTGAACTTTTTGCAGCAGCAATTAGTCGTGTCGAGCAAGAAACAGGCAAAGAAGCTGCCGTCACCCAGGCTGCTTTACTTACCCATCACGGAGGCATGTTGCTGCGCATAAGCGATTATGTTGCTGCCCGACGAAGTCTAGAACGAGCCTTAAAATTGCAAGAAAAGCATGGTTTATATTGTGACACCAGCCTCACATTCGGGCACTTGAGCAATGTCACGGATCTAATGGGTGACAGCAAAATATCGCTGCAATATATTGAAAGCGGGCTGGCGGTGGCGCGAAAATGTGGTGTTGCCTGGCAAGAAGCTGCTTTTCTCAATTCGCTGGGCGTTCACCATCTAAAATTGGGTGCCTATCAAACGGCCGCTACTTATATGCAGCAAGCGTCAAGTATTCAGCGTGATATTCAGAGCTGGCAATGGTTGGCGATGAGTCTGAGTAATTTGGGTCAATGTTATATTGCTTTGGGGGCGTTAGATGAAGCATACGGCCGTATACAAGCAGCCGACGAAGTTGCAAAACGCATCAACTACATCATTATTCAGGCAGACATTGAAATCAACAAAGGGTGGGTAGCGTTTTTGAAAGGTGACTTTGACAAAGCCGCCGCACATGTGGTGAACTCATTAACGCTTGGGCATGAACAAAAATGGAACCAACATTCAAAAACTGCCGAAGCAAATATTATACTGGGGTTGATTGCTCAAAATCAAACGGATTTTATTACTGCCCGCGAAAAATTTGAGAGCAGCTTACACTTTTTTCAGAAGGTCAACGATCTTTATGGAATCGTATTAGCCTATGCGTATCTTGGGCAGCTTGAGGCTCTACAAGGGGAAGGTAGCGCCGCCCGTGCCTATTTACGAAAAGCGGTTGAAGTCGCCCAAGAATCGAAGATACTGCCCGGTTTGCCCCAACTGTTTATAGGCGTGGCTCAGGGTGCCATGTGTGAAAATGATTGGGAAACGGCCGTTGAGCTATTGGCGATTGTCAGATTTCACCCAATAAGTACCGAGCACGAACGCAGGCAGGCACAAAAATTATGGGCCTTGTTGCCTGCTAAAATCCCCGCAAAAATGCGCACGCAAGCACCATCAGATATAGAAGGGGCAGAATTAGCAGCCCTTTTGCCCAAAGCGCAGCAATGGCTGCACAGTTGACTACCCAGCACAATCTCGAAATCGAACTCGCCAATCATTTTGCCAAACACGCTGTCGCCACAAGCCACGGGATAATTATCTCATTGCATAGCAAAAGCCAGCCGCAAGCTAACATACGCATGTGACAAATGACGCTTTAAGGCAACGCAATGGTCACAAAAACAGGGTGCGTCTTTAGCTTGTCAGCCAGACGATGTAACGGGGCTGTGATATCGTTGGCGGTGAATACGGGGATTCCTGTTTATAGGTTGATCTTGTTTACTCCGAGTTTGTTTGGTTAATGCTGAGATGACCGTTAGGTGTCAGCCCTTGCATGAGGGTGCTGGTGACGGTGCCCCATTTCACAGCCAGTCGGTACAGTTCTTCCAGTTTTTCCGGCGGTTCCGGGCTGTCTAGTCGTAATTCATACTGGATTTCGGTCAAAATAGGTGGAGCGTCCTGACGCACGGCCGTAAAGTTCATTTGCGCGTCGTCAATGCGCAGCCGCATCTTGGCAGCAATGGCGTTGATGTTGGTCAACATGCAAGCCCCCAGAGATGCTAAAAGCGTTTCAGCGGCGTTGAAGCCAGCCGCCCCATCGCCCTTCTTGATGTTTAAGCTCAATTCGTGACCACGAGCGGCAGCAATGGCGTGACGCTCATCTTGCCGGGAGACAGTAACAGCATAGCTCATGCCCGCAGTTGTTGGTTTGTTTGCCATTTAAGCCTCCTTCAGGCCAGTAATGAGATAGGCGTTGGCGTCGTGCCATGCTTCGACAACCTGGCTAAACCCGGCATCTTGCAAGCTCTGTTTCACATCAGTGGGCCAGACGCGATGGTCGTCAGGTGGGCCGGATTTGTCGGCGTCGTCGGGTCGCCATTCTAAAATGGCGACTCGCCCGCCGGGTCGGCTAACGCGCAGCATTTCGGCGGCCAAGTTACCCTCGACTTCATGATAGACGAACGCAGTCCAAATGAAATCGGTTACGGCCGTTTCTAATCCAATCTCTGGCAGTTCTCCCAAAACAGGGATGATGTGTGCCGGAGGCTGTTGCTCAGCCAATGTATCCAGCATCTCTTGGCTCACGTCCAATGCCCATACTGTGCCGCTGGGGCCAACTAGATCCGCCAGAGGCAGCGTCCAAAAACCGGGACCGCAGCCTAAGTCTAAGACGGCCTGGCCTGGTTGGATGTTGAATTGTTGCAAAAACTGGGACGGGTTCCAGCGTGCCTGCCGTTTTTCGCTGAGGAGCCCATGTCGTTTTTGTGGGTCAAATCGTTTGTCGTTATTGCTCATGTGTTTATTTTCCTTAATTGTTCTTCAATACTGCGCCGCCCGCGATAGCGGAACGACAGCAACTGCCCGTCAATCATCAACTGCGGCAAAGTGAAGATGCCCATTTGCACGATGGTTTGCGGGTCGTCTATCCGGCCGATTTCCGCATCCAAGCCAAGTTGAGTGACAACGGCCGTTACCTCGGCGGTCATCTGGCGGCATTTGGGGCAGCCCACACCAATAATCTGGATTAACATGTGACCAGTTGCGCAATTTCTGTCATAGGAACAGCCTATTTGACGACTATTTCATTAAGTCAAAGAGCATCTTGATGGCGATGAGCCACAGAAGCACGCCAATGATGCGTTTAAGTTGGGCGCTCGACAGCTTGGTTTTCATCAACTGTGAGCCAACGATAGAACCTGTGGCGGCCATGACCGCCATCAAGCCGACAAACAAGGGATCTAAACCGCCCAGCGTGGCGTGACCCAAGAAGCCACTGAAAGAAGAAAAAACGACGATGACCGCCGTCGTACCAGCGGCGACTTTAGCATCCAGTCCCATCCAGTTAAGAACGGGCAGAATGAAATTGCCGCCGCCCACGCCCAACATACCGCCGAGAAAGCCGGCTGCACCACCAACGGCCGTTCCTGCCCCCACCTCCACACCCCGACTCAATGTCTTTTCGCGGGGTTGCGGTTTGTAAAAGAGCATCATGGCTCCAGCAAAAACCAAGAAAATGGCGAACATACCCAACAACAGGTTGCGGTCTATGTAGGGGGTCAGCCGAGCACCAAAGGGAGCCAAGATAACGGCCGTTATCAGCACCGGCAGCCCCACCCGCCAATTCA
>CAYGMR010000120.1:0-12653 GCA_964350725.1 uncultured Ardenticatenaceae bacterium
TCTGGAAATTTTTAACAGCACGGTCTAACCAAACTTGCGCTTGAGGATATTCATTGCGCAACGCCGCCGCCGCCGTGGCCAGCCCGCCATAACAAATCCAGTTATGATTTTGCCAATAGGCTGAACCCCAATAACGTCCTTTCGTAGCCAGGGCGTAATCATACATATGTGTCGCTTGTAAAATGAGTTTGTCACGTAATGTTGTACGCTCACCTGCTGCCAAAACATCCCCTAGCCAGTTGTAGGCCAATCCAAAGCCAAAGAGCAACCAGGCGGCATCCAGGTCGTGGTCGGGTTTGCGTGCCAGGCCCCAGTGGGGGTAATCGAGGCCAACTTGCATCCAATTACGCAGCGTATTTAAATAAGATTCGTCATCCGTCAGCAAATAAGCAAAACCAAGATTGGCGACCGCCATGCCGATATACGTGATGGAGTCACGTGGATGTTCGGCTGGGGGCAGATAGGTTTTGTAGGAGTCAGCTTCACGCAACAACCGTGCAAACTGGTCGGCGTGGCTTGTTTGGCTAAGCTTACGCCATTCTGTGATTGTGTGTGCGCGTAAAAATAAATAGTTCGTCATTTTATAGGTGTGCAATCGTGGTCTGATAGCGTTGGGCTGTGCCCACGGTACGGCCGATTAAAGTAAGGCGTTGCTGTTGGGGATGGCGCGATGTGCCAGGTGATTTGCCGATTAATAAAGTAAACGGCCGTTCGCCTTCTAATGTTAGTTGATATAAATTTGAGTCGTATGCAATCTCGAATGATACCTTTTCGAGGATGGATTTCTGCGCGTGTAGCTGGATGTAGGTGCCGGGCCCGTCATCTGTTAAGGTGCCAGACAAAGGCTGGAAGTTTTGTAGTTTTGAAACGTCTCCATCCAAATGGAAAACCCAATCAAAGGTGCGGGCTTCTTGCGCTTGCACATCGAGTTCATCATAAATAATGTTGTCTACTATGGCTGTGGAGCGACTGAAATAAACACCTGGATAGGCATCGGGCGCAGAGACGGTCAGGGTACGGCCGTTCCAATCAAGCAGTTCGCCGCCACAATTCAGATGGGATTGTCCATCGACGACCAACGTATTATGCGCGTAGCTGTGTGGATACCAGGCTTTGCGTGCTGGTAAACCATAAAGTGGACTGCCGGCCTCCGTAGAAAATGGCCAAACGGTCAGGCTAAGCCTGTCGTGTTGGTGGTGATATTTTCGATAAGGACCAAAGTGGACCATGGCAGCCAGTTCTTTTTCTGAACGCAAAATGGCAATGCCGGCGTTTTTCAGGAAAGTGTGTGTGGGGCTGGGAGCAATACTTGTGGCCAAATTATCCCGTCCATACAACAATGCTGCCCAATTATCTCGCGCCGCATTCCGTCGTGCGTATGCTGAGCGCAATGTCCAGGCAAATATGTTTTCAGGATGTAGGCCATCCAAAATTTCGAAAACCTGACAAATTTCCGAATCATAAATGCTATCTTGCCAGTAGGAGCCATCTGAAAGGTCGGGAATGGAGCCATCTGGCCAGGTCAACTGCGCGAAAGCGCAGCCCATACTGGTCAATGTTTGGCCTTCGTTACCGGCTATAGCGTACAGATCGATGTCATTGGTTTTAGCCGTCTCGGCCAAAATCAGGTTCGCTAGTAGGACGAAGTTGTGATAGTAGGGTGTGCCTTCAAATTCGAGGCCATCTGCCCAAACCGACTGCTTAAAATGTACGCTAAATCCAGCAGGAGGCAGTATGGCGCGGTCAATGAGCGCCTGGTCATTTAAAGCAAAACCCAGACAGCCCAGGGTGACATTTAGCCAAGCCATGTAATTATTTTTGATCTGATCTTGGGCGATTAGGCTGTCTTGCGCACGAGTCATAACGGCCGTTAATGGCTGCCATAAATCACGCTCCAATCGTTTTTGTTGTTTGTCAGTGAGGCTGTCGGCGACTAAATCGTAGGCGTGAATGAGCGGCACAGCCCACAGTGCTTCTGTGAGGGCTTGATTGAAGGCATGACCTGACAACATCCAATCTTCAGCGTCAGACTGTCCGTCTAAGTGCAAGTAGAAGTCGGCATATTGATTGAGAATAGAAACGGCCGTTTCTCGTCCCGCTTCCAATCCCAATACCACAAATGTCAGCGCAGCTTCCCGCGCCAAATCAGCAATTTGGCGATGCCGCCAGACACGCCAGGCAGCGTCATATTTTTCACCGGTTAAAGCATGGCCAGCGGGGCAAATATGCTCGCCGGGCAACTCACCATCATACGCCAGCGGCTGCCAATGGTCTGGACACACATAATTGTGGATCCAACCACCCGCTTCTGCCGGAATTTGGCCAGACTGGCTCTGCCATGCGGCAACACGTTGCTGCACGGCCTGCCAGCCTTCTTGGGCCCACGGTGTTGATTCGATTTTCTTTTTGGCCTGTTCAATTGTGGCCGTAGAAAATAAGCGCATGATGTTCCTAAAAAGTCCTGACAGGTTTTTAAAATAGGTCAGATGGATAAACAAACTTGCAAAAACCTGTTAGGACTAAATGCTTATGCAAAATATAAGCCGCCGTTCACTTCCATCAGTTCGCCAGTGATGAAACTGCCCATTTCAGAGACCAGATAAAGCGCTGCATTAGCAACATCATCCGGTGTGCCGCCACGGCCCAAGGGCGTTTTGCCCACAATGGCTTGTTGCACGGCATCGGGCGTGAATGTGTTATGGAAGGTGGTGTTGGCGATGAAGCCTGGGGCGAGTGCATTAACAGTGATTTTGCGCGGCCCCAATTCTTTGGCCATGCCGCGTGTGAAGCCGATTACGGCCGCTTTTGAAGCTGAATAAATGACCGAACCGTTGCCGCCACCATCATGAGCTGCCAGGGAAGACAGATTTACAATACGGCCACCGTCGGGCATATATTTTTGTACTGCCCGTGTGCAGTAGAAAGTGCTGCTAAAATTGACATTCATGACATTGTGAAAATGTTCGTCGCTCATTTCGGCGGTGATCACGCGCCCCAGCAATCCGCCGGCATTATTGATCAGGATGTCGATTTTGCCGCCCAGCTTTTGTGCTGCTTCTGCCATAACCGCGTCGACTTGTGTACTATCAGTCGCGTCTAGATGGATGCCATAAATGGTTTGACCCTCCTCAGCGAAGTCCTCAAACGTGCTTGTAAAATAAGTAGCCACGACCTTTGCGCCGCGACGGGCCAATGCTGCTGAAAATGCTTTGCCTATGCCAATATTGCCGCCGGTAACAACGGCCGTTTTTCCCGTTAAATCTAAAAGCATGAAAATTCTCCTAAAATTGTCTGATTACAGCCGGTCTACCCGATTGAACTGTGACCGCGCCGTAACCAGTTACATAGATAGTCAATTGTTTTCTCCAGGTAACCGAAAGTAAACGGCCGTCGACAAAGGTCGATCGAGCCGCCTGGTTGGTTCAATGTTTGCCAGGAGGATGAAACTATTATTGCCGGCAGTGGATAATTTCTATGATGGGTTGCCGGATATTATTTTGCAGGGCCAGTAGATGCCCGCACAATCAGCTGCGGCCGTATGGTTTGATGTCCTTGTGGTCCGCTGTAGGTTTCTTGTAAACGGCCGACCAGTCGTTCGACGGCGACGTGTGCGATTTGATTGATAGGTTGGCGTATCGTTGTGAGCGGTGGTTGTACTATTTTTGTTAAGGCGATGTCATCCACGCCGACGACCGAGAGATCACCAGGGATGCTTAACCCTAAATCACGTGCGCCAGCATAAGCCCCAAAGGCAAACATATCATTGATGGCAAAGATAGCAGTAGGTGGGGCGGAACGGCTGAGTAATTCATGGGTGCCTTGTTGGCCTAATTCCACAGCTTCGTTGTCGCCAAAACTGTTGCCGTTAGGGGCTGCGGCCCAGATGAGATCCGGATCGATTGGGATGCCGACTTCGGCCATGGCTGCGTGATAACCAGCAAGGCGATCCATGCGGCTTACAGTGCGAATGGGCCCGGACAGAAAACCGATGCGTGTATGGCCTTGCGCCACTAAATGTCTGATGGCTAAGCGTGAGACCATGACATTGTCAACACCCACACTGTCAACTTTGACGCTGTCGCTGTCCAATGTGGAACGGTCAAAAGCAACGACATGCAAACCTCGGGCGATAAAATCATCTAAATGCGAGAATTGTACTAATGAGGAGCCAAAAATGAGACCACGCACGCCGTAACCCCACAACTCTTCAACATAGCGGCGTTCCCGTTCCGGATCGCGATCACTATTGCCTAAAAGAACTTGGTAGTTGCTTTGCAGGGCGATAGCTTCGACGTGGCGGGCAAAAAAGCCATAAAATGGATTGGCGACGGAGGGTACGATGAGACCGATGATGGGCGAATGGCCGGTTTTGAGTTGGCGGGCGGCTTGGTTGGGTGTGTAGCCAAGTTCGTCAATCGCGTTCTGGATGCGTTGTTTGGTACTCGGACGCATTTTTTTAGAACGGCCGTTGAGTAAATTGGAAACGGTGCTGGGTGAAACTTCAGCTAATCGTGCCACCTCTGTTATTGTTACCTTCTCTGCCATAGCTATATCCAATATCTGAACGCATTTGGTGTAACGTTTTACTAAACCAAATATTAACAGGAAGTTAATTCAGTGTCAAGAAATTGGGCAAAGTTGCTAAAAAATTGGCTGTATATATAGGTAATTGGCACTGATTTCGGGTGGCGATGCTGAATTGACACGAAAAGAAAGCAATGTTTTTGGGGTGGTTGTGTAACGTTTTACTGATGATTTTAACTGGATAGTAGATTAGCCAGCTGTGTAAATGGTTTCAAGTTTGTCCGCAAGATCGTTTGTTTTTAACCTGCTGAGATTACAGAAAAATAACTTTCTCCCGCACAAGCACGACAAAGCATACGGCCGTTTACAATCACTTCTCTCTCATTCACGATTTCCTCACCACACTGCTCACAATTGACGCGAACCCCTGGACGGCTGAGAATTTCGGCAATAGATTGGGTTAAGATCACTTCTTGAGCGATCAATAATAAATGGTCGGGGATGATTTGATATCCATCTAAGTAGGTATGCCAGCGGCTGGCAGCATTTGGCACAAATTCACGGGCTAAAGCACGCGCATTGGGATGTGGCGTAATACGCAGCATTTTTTCGTTGTGCGTATCAACCAAGGTGCAAGCCATTTTGCCATAATCCAACACACGCAGAGTGCGATTGCCAACGAAACAATCTGTTGTTACAGCCACGCCATCGACGCCGCACCCATCCGATTCCATGATACATAACAGCCGTTTGCGTTTGTTTTGATACCGTGGCTGGTAATCTGAATCAATCAGACCGATTTGCCGTAACCCATAAAGTCCCATGCGAATGCCTAATACCTGGCGCGGACACAGATGCCGGTGCATTTGGGATGATTCTTTGAGTAGCGGTGCGAGAACGGCCGTATTTGGAATAGACATTAAATCTTTATATCAATTTGTCAGGGATTTTGGGCGTTTATAGGCTTGCACATAAGCGTACCTATAAAATCCTATAAATCCCTGACCTGCTAATTTAACCATTCAAGAAAGCATTCACCCGCGCAAACAGCGCGGCTTCTTCACGGTATTCAGGTTTATCGAACAGCGCAGCAACAGCATCCTGGTCGCGTTTTGCGGCGGGCCAGATTTCTTTGTTGGCCATGCGCAGTGCTAACCTGGCAGCCAAAACGGCTGCTTCACGTAAACTGCGGATATTCACTTTATCAAGCGTGTCGTATTTTGTGTGTCCATAACCACGACCGCCTAATTTTGGTTTGACACTGTTAATGCCACCCGTGGGAACACCAGCCATCAAGAATGGAAAATGGTCTGAGTGTGCGCTAACCGACTGCCCAACATCAAATTCTAAAGCCATTTCTGCGCGCCAACCCTCGAAAATCGGCGCCAAATCGGGCCATTCATTGAGCACAATATCTTTTGGATCGATGGCACCGGCCATGTCCATATTCAAATAAAAGCGGATTTGATCGAGTTCATCCTTATGTTTTTTGACATACTGTGTGGAGCCAAACAAGCCGATTTCTTCAACACCCCAGAGGACAAACCGCACGGTATAGGCTAAATCGGGCGCGTATTTAGCTAATGTGCGTGCGGCTTCAAGCAGCGCGACTGTTCCAGAAGCAGGATCGGCTGCCCCTTGCGAGATGTCATGGCCGTCATAATGGCAGCCTAACATGATGATTTGCTCAGGTGCTAGCTTGCCAGGTAGTTCAGCGACCACATTCCACGAGACCATCGGCTCGACGACATCATTGCTCGTGAGCCGTATGGAAACTTCTCCTTTGCGTTTTATCAAGCGTTGTAGAAAAGTCCCATCTTCATAGCTAACCGAGATACCCGGCACAGGTGCGGCACCCCCCTTGTCGGGAGCAATGCCACCAGTCGCAGGGCCAAAACCAGGATAATGATTGATGAAGATGAAGCCGGTGGCGCCTGCTAAGATAGAACGGCCGTATTTCTCATTTCGATGTACCCAACGTTTGCCATCACCTGGGTCGGTTTTGCTGTTGGTCAGCACGATTTTTCCGGCAATTTCATTGGCGCGCTCCTCGAAATCATCAGGAGCACCATCGCCCATATCGACCAACACGCCTTCTAATTGGGCGGGTGGCGAATGCGGTAAAGTGATGCAAGGGATTGTTTTTTGGATAGGACTGGTTATTTCTAATGTGGCTGTGCCGCGCCGCCAGCCGATATAGTCGATCGGTTCAAGGTGTACATTGCTGAGGCCATAGGCGATTAGTTTGTCGCGCATAAACTCGGCTGCTTGGCGTTCACCGGGTGTGCCGCCGAAACGCGAGCCAAAATCGTCACATAGGATGGTTAGGTTGTCCATCAGTTCATTACTGGTGTAGATGTCGCCTACGATTTGTTGATCTATTGCGAGAAAGGGGTTGTTTGTCATGATTTTCCTTTGCCTTTATAAAGGCGCTACGTTTTTCCCAAGACGGTGCTCGGCAAAAAGATTAAAACGCTGACAGATAAGAATGTAAAGAAAAACGGCTCAAATCCCTCCCGTCTGCGTTTACATAACTATCAAAAAAACTTTGTTGATGTTGGCGCGTAAGCGCTTAAAAATCAATCAAGCAGAATCGGGATGCCAGGGAGGGTGAATACAAATTGGCTGCCACCACCGGGCGCATCTTCCACCCAAATACGGCCGTTATGCGCCACAACAGCCAGTTTACAAAAAGTTAACCCTAAACCGGTACCACGCACACGCGCACCGCCTTGGTTGGTACGCATATAACGGTCAAAAATTTTGTCTTTATCCTCGCTGGGAATCCCTGGGCCGCTGTCCTTGATAATGCAGCGTGCGCCCGGTTCATTTGCTGAATCAAGAGCCGGTTCCGTGGTGATTTTGCAGATGACGTGACCCCCTTCTGGTGTGAATTTGATCGCATTGTCGATGATATTGACAAATACCCGTCGTATCATGTCTTCATCCGCCCACACTGCGGGGAGCTCAGGTTCGGCAGAAAATTCGAGAGTAATATGCCGTTGGGCCGCTAAGATTTGCAAGCGTTTAACAACTTTTTGGCTTAATCGTGCCAGGTTGATGCCATCAACCTCAATCGTGACCTGTCCCGCTTCCATACGATTGATGTCCATGAGCGAATCAACCATGTCGAGCATGTCGTAACTGCTTTGGCGGGCATTGGCTACGGCCGTTTGAATGGCATTGAGCTGCTTGCTTTCGATTTGGGACGTTGTGTCACTAGGCAATAATGAATCCACGAGATACATATTGCTGATGAAAGTGGTCACTGGATTGCGCAAATCATGTACGATCATGCGCGTTAAGTCGGTGCGCTGCTCGGCCAATTCATACTCTTCGGTTACATCACGGAAGAGCAGCAGCCAGCCGATGATATGCCCTTCTTTGGCAATGACCGCTTCTTCGCTGCGTTCTAAAAAGCGTACTAGTTTGTTATCATACGGAAAATTGGTTTCAAATGTAATGCGTAGGCTCTCAGGTACCTGCTCTTGACATAATAACTGAAGTAAGTCGGCCAATTCGGCCGGATCGTAGCCCAAAGCTGCCGCTGCTGTGTTGCTCTCGAGCGATTGGTTGCGCAAGTTTTGGGCTGATTGGCCTAACAACTGGGCGGCAAACGTGTTGACAAGCACGATACGGCCGTTTGTATCGATCATCAATACCCCCTCCTGCATCGTATTTAAGAGGGCATTTAACTGTTTGAGTCGCTGGGCTAGGGCTTCATCCGTCAAGTTGTAGAGTCGTACAGTTTCACTGTAGAGGCGTGCATTTTGGATGGCTGCGCTGGCCTGTCCACCAACCGCTAGTAGAACTTCACGACTCCAGCGGCTAAAAGAGCCATGTGGGGGCAGACGTGATACGCCTAACACGCCGATTGTACGTTCGGTGCTGCGCAGGGGGACACCTAACCAGGCGTCAGGCGTTGGATTGGGCATGTTGATTTTATGCCGCTTGGCGAAATGCATATTTTGAGGGTTAAGTTCTAAAACACGGCCTTCGGCAGCGACCCAACGCATGAGGTCATTTGGATAAAAGGGTTTTATTTCAACTGTGCCAGAATTTGTGATATACGGCCGTTGCCATTGATCATCTGCGTCCACGAGAGCGACAATATACTGCTCGGCAGGGATTAAATTTGCAATGGTAGTTAAGGTTCGTTCCAACACTTTAGACAGTTCTAAGGTTTCGCGTAGAGATGCGCCGACACTGTTTAAGGTGGCAAACTGGTTCAAACGCAAATGCATGACAAAGTTACGCTGCCAGAATAACCATAACAATAAACTGATGAAAAGGACGCTGAGACAAAAAATGACAAAAACTGGCAATCCGCCTAAAACAAACACCAACCCTCCAAACAAGGCGAACGGTTGGGAAAGCAAAGTCACAGCCAAAATCGCGAAGGTATGGTCTTCCAAGAATTTATGCAACGGCCGTTTGTTCAAAAGCCAAAAGAGTAAAGCTAAAACGTAGTAGATGACGCTGTATGTCACTGCTAGCGCCCCGAATTTTGCCAGATCCGTATTGTTGATGGTGCTTAATGCAATCTGACCACTTAGTTCGCGGTAAACAAATCCGGCGCTTGTGATCGCCCCCAAATAAACCAAAGCTGTCGAAGCACGCTCTTTCCAGCCCGGCCGTCGTACTTCAATGTTTTGCCAAATTGGTTCCCATAACGGCCGTGCAAATTCAGCCAATACAATCCCGACGATTGCGAGCGGTACGGCCGTTTCCAGATCCATGATCAGCAAGCTGGTGACAGAAACAATGGGAACCAGGCCCACAACCCCTTGCACCCCGGGTAAACTGAAATTAATGGTGATGATATAGAGAAGCAATAAGAGAATGAGTTCGGCCGTACCACGTCGCTGTGTGGCTAACCAGATGGCGACCAGGAGCATGACAAATAATGCGGCTCCATCGAGAACCCGTAGAAGCCAAATGTTGGTTCGCCATTTATGGGGCAAAAATCTTCTAAACATAGTTATGCCAAAGTTTAACATGTTTTTCGCGCAATCAACAAAAGCGGCTATACTTCTCCGTCAATGTGGTGTAGATGGTGAGAAGAAAGATAAATGTACACAAATGTGTACGCATGCGTGTGCCCAGAATTACGCCATTCGCGATGCTGTTGGGCCTGGTACTGATATTAATTGGCTGCCAATCGTCCCCTGATAATATGCAAACAGCGCTGCCCCCAACCGTACAGCCCACAGCGACATTGCAAATTGGCATTGAATTGACAACCCCAGCCCCGCCAACGGTGGCGATCATCCAAAACACAGCCATAGCACAGCCAACGACGACCCCATTACCCTCAGCAACGCCATTTATCTATACAGTGCAGGAGGGTGACACAGTGGCTGCGCTGGCGGCGCGACAAGGTGCGACAATCGAGACCATCACGGCGCTGAATCCCGGTTTAGACCCGGCTGTTTTGTTTGTGGGGCAAGCGTTGCTGCTGCCGACTGTGGAGCCAAGTTTGTTGAATAGTGAGGCTGTAGGCACGGCCGTTCCGCTGCAAATAGAGGTGGTCGGTGTCCAACTTTATCCTAATCCGGCAGACACCACATGGATTGTTGGCGAGGTAAAAAATGTGGCTGAGCTGGCAGTTGAAGATGTTGCTTTAACGGTTGATTTGATTTCGCCTGAGGGACAAACTATACATAGTTATTCGACTTGGTTAGAAACGGCCGTTATTCCTTCACAAGAAACGGCCGTGTTTGCTATTTTGGCTGCTGATTTACCAGAAAATGTTAGCCCGGTGGTTACGATTGTCGATGGCCTCAGCGTTACCGGCACGGGGTCGCGTTATTTAGATTTGCAGGTAACAGATTTAGAATGGGTGGCAGAAAACGGCCGTGTACAAGGTTCTGGTCAAATTCAGAATATTGGCGCAGGCAATACAACCGGAATAAATGTAGTGATCTCTTTTTATGATCAAGACGGGATGCTAACCGGTTTCCATACACAAGAATTTATGATCGAATTGGCTCCTGGCGCCGAATATCCATTTACTTTTGACGCTTTGCCACCTGGGGGAACGGCCGTGACAACCCAAATCAGCGTACAAGGAAAAACGACCACCAACTAAAATGTTAAGATATCGCATAGCCAAAATCATCTTCAAAATAATCCAGGCCGCCATTTCTACGCTAACTGTGACAGGGAAAGAAAATATTCCGGCTAAAGGCCCCTATATCGTCGTTGTCAATCATATGAGTTCTGCCGATACGCCCATTTTGCTGCTTGTTTTTCCCTTAACCAAATGGAGCTTCTTTGCTGGCGAAAAATGGCAAGAACATTGGTTGTTTGGTCCACTGATGCATTATTTGGGAGCCATTTATATTAACCGGGGTGATGTTGACCGCCGCGCTTTGAAAGAAGCATTGGATTTGATTAAGTCGGGGGTGGTATTTGGTCTGGCACCGGAAGGAACGCGCAGTAAGGGTGGCTCGATGCAGCCCGCCAAAGATGGTGCGGCTTATTTGGCCAGCCGCAGCAATGTGCCTATCGTGCCGGTCGGTTTAGTCAATTCAGATGTGCTTTTTAGTAATGTGGGTAACTGGCGACGCACCAAAATGGAAGCGCACATTGGAGCCCCTTTTCATTTGCCCGATTTGGGGCGGCGTGTCCGTTCACGAGATTTAGCGGCTTATACGCATTTGATTATGGCACACGTCGCCGCGCAACTGCCAGAACGTTATCATGGGGTGTATGCGGACAGTCCCGCATTGAATGCTTTGTTAAATGGTGGGGATCCTTGGCCGCACTGTCTGGCTCTGATGCAAGAATAGGGTGCAAAGTTTGAGGTTTGAGGGTTGCAAAGTTGCAGAGTTAAAGTGGGCAATGTCTGAAGCACTCTAACGAGTCACTTGTCCACTGGCCTTACCCTGCCACCAACTTTTGAATTTGCTCCAAATGAGCAGCATCATGTTTTGTCATAAAATCAACAAGTTCATGCAAGGTTGTGGGCCCGAAAAAGGCGTGACGGCCGTAGCGCTGCCATGCTTCTTCTTCTAATTCAGCCAACAGTTGAATGTTTTTTTGACGGGCGACCAGAAAGCTGTCTAACGCTTCTGGGCCATCCTGAGACGCATAACTGCGTGCCTGCACCCACTCATCGGTGACGGCACCCGGCATAAAAGGGACCTCTTGCGTCATGATGGCACGAAAGCGAATATGGTGGACTTCACGCTCCACATCACGCAGATGACATATTACTTCGGTTAGTGACCATTCTTCTGGTAAAGGTTGTTTATGCCAATCTATGCCTGTCTGTGTGAGGGTGTCTTGCAGCGTTTGTGCGAATGATGCCAAGTCCATCAGTAAATTGGCGTGTGGGGCAGGGGATTGCATTTGTGATTTATACGCCTAAAGTTTCAAGCCAGCCAGCCTGAACGTGTGCATATAAAACCTCTAAAGTTCCGCTTGCAGTCGGTAAAGATAAATCTTGGTCAGGTTTTCCCGGCAGATCAATGCCAAAGGTGTGGATTCCTAAGGCGGATGCGGGTTTGATGTCGTTGATCCAGTTATCACCAACCATTAATGCTTTTTCAGGCGTACAATCGATCTTGGCGAGGATTTCTTCATAATATTCTTGATTCGGCTTGGCGGCATGCATATTTGTGTATGTTGTTACCAAATCATAATCAAATTCTGTTACGGGTACGTGTGCCCAACGTAAGCGGGCTTCAATGGCGGAGCGTGGGAAAAGGGGGTTCGTGGCTATCACCACTTTGAGACCTCTGGCAAAGCACGTTTGGATTAATGGTTTTGCTATTGGCAGGCAGGTTGTTAATCGTTCTAGTTGGTTAAATTGGGTTGCATAAAAAATATTGAAAAATGGTTCTAGTTCAGTTGGGTCTTGATCGCTCAGTTGTTTGAATGTCGACCAAAATACGTCACGGTTAGAAACGGCCGTGTCTCGGCTGTTAATCACTGCATCTGTACCGGATTGCAAAATCTGAAAAAACGTTTGTGGCTCAATTCGCTCGGCAGCATACTTTCCCAGTAATCCAAAATAATGGGGAATGAAGACATCAACGTCATTCCCCAATAAAGTATCGTCTAAATCAAAAAGAATTGCTTCAATCATTCATCACCAAATAACTCTCTCAACCCTGGTTTTT
>CAYGMR010000121.1:0-6316 GCA_964350725.1 uncultured Ardenticatenaceae bacterium
GAAATTTTCAAAATGAATGCCGATGGCCGCAATCAAACCCCGATAACTGCCAATGGGGCAGATGACGTACGGCCAGTGTGGTCACCAGATGGGATGAAAATAGCGTTTGAATCTTATCGTGATGGTAAAGCTGAAGTGTATGTCATGAATGCTGATGGCAGTAACCAGACACGCCTTACAAATGCTGGTGACTTTAATGGTATGCCTTCTTGGTCACCTGACGGGGATCAGATTGCATTTGTTTCCCAGCGCACAGGTGGTTTCCGCATTTGGGTGATGAATGCAGATGGCAGTGGACAGACCCAAATTTCCAATTTGCCATTTAGCTTCCGTCCACAATGGTCACCAGACGGCAGCCGGATCGCGTTTGATGCCGATAATGATGGCGATGGTTGGCAAGACCTTTGGAGTATGAAAGTAGACGGTACGGGTCTCACAAAATTATATGATCCGCAAGGGACAACCGATGCTTGGGCGGGTAGTTGGTCACCAGACGGCCGTTACGTTTCCTTTACTAAAATATCCTTCATTATTTACCAAGGAAATCTTTATTGGACCGAAGCATTTATTGATGCCTGGGATCGAAGTGAAAACGAAACGATACGCCTGGGTCGCAATGGAGTTGACTGGAACCCTCAATGGCAGACAGCAGATATTCAGAAACCACAGTCGAATGTGCAACAGTTACCTGCCATGACATCAAGCGAATATGCTTATATTGGCTGGGAAGGACAGGATTTTGGACCTGCAGGACTGGTTAACTATGACATCCAATATCGCGTTGGGGAAGAGGGCGTTTGGCAAGATTGGTTTTCCTCTACCTATGAGACGGCAGCATATTTCCCGGCAACGCCTGGAACAACAGTGTACTTTCGTAGTCGAACCCGAGACTATGCCTATAACTGGGAAGCGTGGCCGACTGAACCGGATACAGTCACAACCTTTTATGGCTGGCAGTTCTCAGGAAATATTATTGATAATCGTGGTGTTCCGCTACAAAGTAAGGATATCAACATTGTGCCCACAATATTTCAGCCTTTAAAAACGAATGCTGAAGGCGATTTTCAAGGGCATACAATTGATTCTGGCGCACATACAGTATCAATTGAAACGCTCCAATATGGCACTTTTGAGGAGACGGTGATACAAGCAACAGACGATCCCAAGAGAATATTCTATCTGCCGCCACAAGATAATTTGTTGCTGAATAGTTCTTTTGAAGAAGGTGATGAGCTACCAGCAAATTGGCAAATAGATGGTGATTTGCAAGCCAATTTAGTGAATGATGACTATGTGTCAGGTGCGCATGCTTTTGTCTTAGGTTCTGCTTGCTCAGAATTTTCTTCTTGCGTTACTGTGCCTACAGATCTAGGCTTAGAAGAAATATTTAGGTGGAGGTATTTGGACAACGCTGTTGCTGGCGATAAATATGGTAACTTGCATATGCTGTGGCGCGTTCATGACTATCCTAATATGGAAATTTACCATAGTGTACGTAATAAAAATGGTACTTGGCTAGAGCCTACGTTAGTTTACCAAGGCCCAAGGGTTAGCAATGCGCTAGAAGTACGGATGGAATTTGACAGTAAGGGAACGCTTCATGCTGTATGGATTGATACTGAAGGACCTAAACATGCATTTAAATTGGAGGAAGGGACTTGGACAATAGAGGCAGTTAATCTAGGTCATGAATATGATTCCAACTATAGTATCGAAGACTTTGACATAGCTCCAAACGATGGCCTTCATCTACTTTTTCAGAGTAGGCAAACAGATTTTAATGGACTTTTCCATATAGAAAAATTACCCGACGGACAATGGCAAAATCCGCAACAGGTTTGGTGGGAAAATGGTAACACCCCGCACTTAGCAATTGGCCCAGATAATTCTTTACATGTTTCCTGGCAAATAACGTATTCAGATGATCCTGCTGGCGATTTTCTTCTTTTCTATCGTGTACGGTCACCTGGTGGTATTTGGCAGTCCCGAGAAATATTGCTTGCAGGAGATGGGTTGTTCGCTTCGGATCTTTTAGGTTTATCATTTGACCTGCATGGGGATCTGCACCTTTTAATAGAAAAACACGAAGGATACCTGGATTATATTTTGCATATGATTAAAAGGCCAGGTGATGGCTGGGATACCTCTCTTCAATTGGATTATATGAGAGATTATTGGGATTGGGCGTTTGATAGTCAAGGCACGCTGCATTTAATCTATAGTGCAGTATCATACACCGATAAAAAGCTGGTTTACCGTCAATATACACAGGAAGATGGTTGGACTGATCCAGTTGATCTTGAACCAGACAGTGCAGACCGAGATATCGTTTATCTGGAAATCGATCCCAAAGATTTCTTTCATTTGATTACCGTTGAGTATGGGGCTACGTTGGAAAATTATTATCAAGCGGTTCGAAATGTTGAATCCACTAGTTCTACTTTTGCTTCGCAAGAAGTGATTATTCCTACAGATATGCAAGCGCCAACGCTGGCTTTTATGGCCAAAGCACGGCGCGATCAGATTGATGATGAAACACATTTTCAGGTTTCTGTTACGGATGGCATTAGTGAAACGGCCGTATTCTCACAAACCTTATTCAACGAATGGCAGCAATATTGGGTTGATCTGTCAGAATATCGCGGTGAAACCATCACAGTCTCATTTGAACTGGAGCAAAAAACGGATGCCCCCAGCATGGAAGCCTATTTGGACGATGTGACTTTGGGGTCTGCGCATCCAGATATTTGGCTCGAAGTATCCGGTCTTGGGGCCGCTAAACCGGGAACTGAATTTGATTATCAAGTCTTTTATGGAAACCGTGGTGCTTTAGATGTGGATGATGCCACAATCACACTTGATTTGCCACCAGAAGTGATATTTAAAGATGCTTCCATTGTCCCGACATCGTTGTCACCTTTGACTTGGGGGGGTGGCAGCCTGCCAAGTCAGCGGATTGTTGATCCGCTTATAATTACCGTTGAAGTTGCAAATTCGGCAACACCTTTAGATGTGGTTTCATCACGATTTTATATAGAAAGTATACTCGCAGAAGTTGAAGTGGAAAATAATGCGCAAAATTTATACTTGACTATTGGTGAACAAGTTCATATGCCGCTTATCAGCAAGCATTGAGAAAAGTCATTTGCCGCTCATTCAGCGCCCGCATTTGTTCTGCGTCGAGACTGCCGATGGCTTCTTTATGATAGATGGCGATGAAGTGTAGGACGTTGCCGCTGTCCATGAGTTCCTTGACAGCTTGTTTGGATTGTTCTCGACTTCACAAGAATCATATTGCATCTTTACATGTTCTTCATATCCTGCGATTACAATTATCCATATACAAACAAATGAACGGGATAAAATTTTCGCGATGATGTCCTGATTTTTATCAATCAAATGATATGGAGAGCCACATGCAAACCAAACGATTTACAAAACGAACCAATTTATTTTTACTGCCAGCCCTGCTGGGGTTGACGCTGTTATTGACAACATGGGTCAATCATGTGAACGCAGCGCCTGCCGCCAGCGTCACCGTTGTGACCAGCGATTTGAGCGAAACGGAAGTCGCAGATTTGTTGTATATGCGTGAAGAAGAGAAACTCGCACATGATGTTTACCTGGCGATGTATGATCAGTGGGGGGTCAATGTGTTCCAAAATATTGCGGCCAGCGAGCAGACGCATACCGATGCAATCATGTATTTATTAGATAGGTACAGCCTAGTTGATCCAGTTGGTGACAATGCGCCCGGTGTATTTGTGAACCAGGATTTACAAACCCTTTATGATCAACTCGTAGATCAGGGCAGCCAATCGTTGGCAGATGCCTTACGGGTTGGGGCAGCCATTGAAGAGATTGACATCCTAGATTTAGATGCGACGATTGCGCGTACAGACCATGCCGATATCGTTTTGGTATATCAAAATCTGAGCGCCGGTTCTGAGAACCATTTACGTGCTTTTGTGACCACATTGGAACGCCAAACGGGCCAAATATATGTACCTCAATACATGGAACCAGCTGATTATGCAGCCATTATTGACGCTGCGCCGTCGCAGGGTAATGGACAGGGCCGGCGTGGCAATAATAATTGGCAAGGTGGAAAGGGCAACGGCCGTAGTTTAAATAACTAAAACCAGTGTGTAGGTAAACATTTGCCACACCTACAAAAGCAGCGTGTACACGGCATATTAGCTGGTGCACGCTGTTGTTGATCACCACAGAAAGGGGAATGACTAAAGGTTAAATCTTGTCCAGCTGATCTTGTTTAGGCAGGGTCAGCTGGACTTCTGTGCCCCACGCGCCGCTCTGGATGACAGCCTGGCCGTTATGGCGTAACATAATTTCTTGCACAATCGCCAAGCCTAAACCGTTACCGGCATAAGCGGATGTGTTGCGTCCACGGTGGAACCGGTTGAATAACTGTGCCCTATCTTCTTCAGGAATGCCGATGCCGCTGTCGCGAACGCTGATAACGGCCGTTTCCCCCTCAATGCCCAGTTTCAAACCAATTTGACCTGGCGCTGGCGTAAACTTCAAACTGTTGTCTAAGATATTGACCAATGCCCGTTGCAGTTGAGAGGCATCCCCTGCAACAAAAATCGGCGAATTCGACAACTGCATTTCAAATTCCAGATCAGCTTGTTCGGCTTGTGATGCATATAGCTCACCTGTTGTTTGTACCAACTGGGTTAAGTTGATTTCCGACTGATCCGCGCTAACGGCTGCCGCTTCAAGGTAAGACAGTTCTAACAGACTGTCAGCTAAATCTTGCAAACGCACAGCCTGGGTTTGGGCGCGTATGACGCGTTTTTGTTGTGCCGGATCATCTGCGGCGGCGAGCAGCTGCAGATCCGTTTGCAAGGCGGTCAAGGGTGTGTGCAGTTCATGAGCCGCATCTGCTGTGAATTGGCGCAGGGATGTGACTGTATTTTCGACCTGGGATGCCATCTGGTTAAATGTTTGTCCTAACACACCAAGTTCATCGGCACGGCGCACGTTGGCGCGGGCGCTCAGGTCACCTTCAGCCATGCGTTCGGTAACGGCCGTCAAGGCCAATAATGGTTGGGTTAGACGACGGCCGACCAGCCAACCGGCCAGCGCTGCTAACAAAACCGCCACCGCGCCGGCGATGATCCAACCCCCGGCCACACTGCGCAAAATGTCGCGGCCGTAGGCTGGTCCTTGTGACAACTGCACATGACCAATAATCTGTCCGGATTCGTCTACAACGGCCATTTCTACCGCCAAATCAGAGCGTTCAGCAACGGCCGTTTCGTCCGCCCCCAGATTAAATCCATACAAAGAGCCTTGGGCTGGGATGCTGCTGGTACGCGTGATGGTTTGTCGGTTAGTTACGATCTCATCATCAATCTCTTCCTCGATAACAATGGTTACCTCATCGCTAATTGCTCCCAATGTGTCTAACAAACCCTCACCAACTGTATTGACCGTCACTGCGGGTGTGAAAGCACCCGATTCGCCAGAATCAGCCAAAATCGTCTCTCCTGTCGTATCTAGTACTTGCACACGTGCTTGCGTTAAAAAAGAGAAACCGGCGATTTGTGATTGCAGCAACGGCCGTTGCCCGGCAGCCAGCAGCGGCGCAATCTCTTGCGCAATAGCTACGGCATTGCCTCTGAGATAAGCCAACTCTTGTTCGCGATAAAAACTGCGCAGCGTGCCAAGCAAGGTGATACCCAAGGCCAACACGGCCAGTAAGGCAATCGCCGCATAACTCAACGGCAGCTGCCAGCGCAGCGAACGAAATCTTGATAAAAAAGCCATAAATCTATTATAGAGAAAGTTCTGTGTATTTCATTGCGCGGTGATAGTCTCCAACTGTAGCAGCGCTAATTCTTGTCCACCAAATCTATCCGTCGTAAAAAGAATGGCTGTGCCATCGGGCTTCCATGCTGGATCGCCATCAAAGCCAGCGTGTGTTGTTAGACGCATTTTGTTGTTGCCATCTGCATCCATTACCCAGATGTCTCGATTGTCGCCTTGTTCCATTGTGTAGACAATTTGCGTGCCGTCAGGCGACCATGCTGGATACCCATTGATGGCTGGGCCCGAGGTAAGCTGTGTGAGATCGTTTGTGACTAGGTCAAGTACGTAGATTTGCGTATGAAACGGCTCTAGTCCACGATCCGAGTGAAACAGGATGTGCTGATCGTCAGGCGACCAGCGTGCATCAGAATCGTAGCCAGGGTCAGTTGTGAGCTGGGTTAGCTCCTTACTTTCCTGATCTAGCATGAAGATGTCATGGTTAGACGAACCTGGTTGCACGCGGTCAAAAAGCAGTCGCTGA
>CAYGMR010000121.1:6326-12626 GCA_964350725.1 uncultured Ardenticatenaceae bacterium
GTTTTCGTCCCATACTAGATGCCAACGGTCAGCGACTGCTTTTTGACCGCGTGCAACCAGGTTCGTCTAACCATGACATCTAGTATGGGTCGAAAATCTTCGCCATCATTTTCTTGCAAGGGCGTAACAGACAGCGGCTCAAGATCAACAGTGAAGAGTTGATAGCCATTGGTTCCGGGAGCATAGAATAAGAGGGAACGGCCGTCTTTTGTCCAGGTAGGCCATCCGGTTGGGCCTAAATCTTGAGTGATTTGCTGTAATTGGCTGCCATCATGGGCCATCGTCCATACTTCCCAGCTGCCGCTCCGATTGGAAACAAAAGCGATTTGCTGTCCGTCTGGTGACCAAGCGGCTTGGCCGTTGCGGTCACCGGAGTCAGTTAACTGCATAAGGTTGTTTGCGGTTGGCGTAGGCGCGATTATGGTGGACTTGGCAACGGCCGTAACTGTAGGCGTAGCAGCAACGGCCGTTACCGATTTATTATCATCCAGCTGGCCACAGCCTGCCAACAGACAACTCAGCAGCAGAAGCCAATAAAAACGCCACCTATTCCATATCATTCAAACATACCTCCGCCCAGAGGGCTAAACACCAATACATCAGCCACAATGCGATCTCCACGACGTTCCCCCCAAACTTGTACTTCCATCTGTGTTTCGATCTGGGAAGCATCTGTAGCTGGCCGGACCGCCTGTGTGATGGTCACTTCGCCGCTTTCATCCGACGTTTGTCCGGCAATGTCGGTCACATCTCGATACAAAAGCGTATCACGAGTTAGTACAATTTCCAATTCTGGCCCGCTGGTGGTAGGAACAACTGACGTCTGCTCCTGGCCTGTGCTGGCATCGACATTGACTTCTACCGCCAAATCGATAGCTCCCGTACCGACTTTTAGCGTATCATCTTGCCGCGTCAGCACAATGCCAAATGCAGCAGCTTCTGTGTCAGGCAGTTCCTTTGCGGGTAAGATGGTGGTTTGCACACTCACCGGTACGCCATCGTTGCCTACTTGTACCGATTGCATGACGCGCCCACCACTGCTGGCAACGGCCGTTTCTGTTTCCGGTTCAGCCACTAACTGCATGGCTGTATACCCTCCACCCAGCAAAAGCAGCCCCACAACAATGCCGACAGTTAGAATAATAAATGCTCGTTTCATTATTAACTCCTTATTGTGGTTCTGAATAAACGATGATGTCAGCGATGACCCGGTCGCCACGCTGCTCACCCCAGGCTTGGATAGTAGCGCCGGCCGGCATCTCTGTTGGTTTTTCGACGGCGACGACTTCTTGCTGTAAGGTTTGCTCTTTCGATTCGGCAGAGGCGAAGCTCACTGCGGTCACATCACGATAAAATTGGGTGTCGCGACCGGCTACGACCTCGATTTCCGGCCCACTATGATCAACGGCCGTTGTTGTCTCCCCATTGATCGTATTGATACTGACCGAGATGGAACCGGTGCCCACGAAATAACTATTATCTTCCTGTTTGGTTAATGCACCGCCCGCTTCCGATGGCCGCTGCGGGAGTTCTTCGGCTGGTAAAATAATAGTCTTCACTGTAACCGGATTGCCTGTGCCATCATCCATCACATCCTCAAACACCATCGCTCCTGGCGGCGCATCGGCCGTTGTATTTTGAGCCGATATAAGTTGGACGGCCGTATACGTGCCGCCTGCCAATATCACCACAAACAATCCAATTAACACAATACCTAACATTTTCCGATTCATTTTATTTCTCCTAAATTGTTAAAATTTTTAATCAGCGGGTACATCAAACAGCACCCTATCGTCAACAACAGCTTTCGATTTATCTTATCTTCTCCTTGAGATACACCGTTTTAGTTGTGGGCGGCATCTACACGGCCGCCGCGAAATCCCTTTCGCGTTTAAGCGTGATTTGTATGTCCCACATGTAGGGCAATAGCGCGCTATTGCCCTACTCATAGCGCAGCGCCTCAATCGGATCCAGACGGGCAGCCCGAACAGCCGGATATAAACCAAATATGAGACCAATCAGCAGTGACACGCCAAAGGCCAACGGGATGCTGCTGGGAGCCAGTAAGGCGACGCCCTGATTGAGATTGGCTACCAATGGAATACTCAACACACCTACAGCAATGCCCAGCACACCACCAAAGCCACTGATCAACACCGCTTCCAGTAGAAATTGACTGATGATGTCCTGTGGTCTGGCACCCACTGCCATACGCACCCCAATTTCGCGTGTGCGTTCGGTCACGCTGACCAGCAGCACGTTCATGATGCCGATACCGCCTACTACCAGAGAGACCGCCGCCATCGCTGCCAACAGAAATGAAAAGGTACGCGCTGCCTGCTGCTGTGCTCCCAAAACATCCTGGCGCGTGGTCATTTCAAAATCATCTTCCCATTCGCCGATTTCATCTTTGCCCACAGCATGGCGTTGGCGCAGATAGTCGCTGATCTGACTGCGCGCTGCGACCATACGGCTCTCATCGGTGACCCGCGCCGTGATTTGTACCGACGGCGGTTTGTCGAACAGATTGTTGATGGCGCTGCTGATGGGCAAATAAAAAGCTTCATTGGGACGCACCTGATTGCGTAATGCTGGATTGGTCACTTCTAGTTCTGTCAAAACGCCGATGACCAGACATTTGCGCCGGTTGATCCAAACAATTTCTTCTATGGGGTTGTCACCACCAAACAATTGCTCGGCCGTTTTATGACCCAATACACAGACATCAGCCTGGGAGAGCACTTCAGCGGGGGTGAAGTAACGGCCGTTGCCCATAAACGCCTCTCCGGTAAGCAGTTCTCCATCTAGCCAACCCAGTGGCTGTGTGTCTCCCCGTGCCGCCAGATTGTCTAAGCCCTCTGCCGTCGTTCCCGAAACTTGCATGTCCAGCACATTGAAGCCGCGTCGCACTTTACCTTCACCACTGATAGACATGATGACCCGACTCACGAGTTCAACCTCTTTGGGCATATGCAGGCCATCTTCATAAGCCAGGATTTGGCCGACGGGTACAAACTCACCCTGGTCGATCTTTTCCTTGACACTGATCTGCACCATGTCAGCGCCCAGGTTACGGAAATTGGCTTCGACAGCGGCGCGGGCGCCATTGCCCAACGCCACCATGCTGATGACTGAAGCTACGCCGATGACAATGCCCAATGTCGTCAGCACAGCACGCAAAATGTTGCTGCTGATACCAGTAAAAGCGGTGTGGATAGTTTTGAAGAAAGTCATTTACGTATTCCATAAAGTGGCGAAGCCACAACCAAAAAGCCTTATTGACACGGATAGAAGCAAACGCGGATATGAATTTTGATAAAGCCGCGTTTCTTTTATCCGTGTCATCTGAGTTTGACTCATAGCGCGTGTCTTTGCGGATAAACGGCCGATTACAGCTCAGTGTTTATGATTTGCCCATCTTGCATATGTAAAACTTGGCGGGCGCGCGCTGCCACACGAGCGTCATGGGTGACCAAAATGATGGTACGGCCGTCAGCATTCAACGCTGCCAATAAATTCAAAATGTCGGTGCCGGTGTGGCTGTCCAGATTGCCAGTTGGTTCATCGGCCAAAATCAGTTGCGGATTGGTAATCAGAGCGCGGGCAATTGCTACACGTTGTCGTTGTCCACCCGACAATTCTGTGGGTTTGTGGTCAAGGCGGTCGCCTAATCCCACTTGACGCAATGCCTGTTCTGCCAATTCCTTTTCGCTGCTTGTCTTGTCTTTGCTCTGCTGTTTGCGGTAGAGTAGCGGCAGCCTCACATTTTCTAGCGTGCTCAAACGGGGTAATAAATTAAACGATTGGAAGACAAAGCCGATATGTTGATTACGGACTTCGGCTCGCGTGCGCCGGGACAGATTGCTGACGTCACGGCCGTTTAAGTGGAAACGGCCGTTTGTGGGTGTATCCAAACAGCCCAATAAATGCATCAGTGTCGACTTGCCGCTGCCCGATGCACCCATTAGCGCCATAAACGCGCCTGGCTGAACTTGAAAACTCACGCCGCGCAGCGCATGGACCGTTTCGGTGCCCATTTGATATATTTTGCTGAGGTCTTCAACTTCAATAACAGGGTCCATTTGATTCTTATTCACCAACAACCTCATCACCTTCTACCAGGCCATCGAGAACTGCCACGTACACGTCACCGCGTAATCCAATGGTAATGTCATGAGGAACAGAACGGCCGTTTTCCCAGACATCGACAGTTGCCGTGCCATCTGAGCGGGTGGCTACCAGTGCGCGTGGCAAGCGCAGTACATCTTCTGCCTGCTCGATGAGCAAAGAAGCATCAGCTGTCATGCCCGGGAATACACCTTCTGGCAGAGCGTCATTCATGCTGAGATAAACATAGTAAAGCGGTCGGGCTTCACCTGCTACGCGCTGTGGCACAATGCGCGCAACTTGCCCACTAACGACCACATCAGGTCGTGCGTCAAAGTAGATTTCCGCTGGTTGGCCAATGGTGACCAATGCTAAATCTTCCTCGATCACAGTTGTGCGTACTTCACCCTCTGCCGGATCGGTCAATAAAATTAGATTTGTGCCTGCCGCAACTTGCTCACCGGGTCGAGCCAAAACATCTAGTACGACTCCGGCAAAAGGTGCACTAACAACAGTTTTTGTCAGCATTTTTTCAGCTTCAGCTACTGCTTGAGTTAGAGAAGGTTCCACGCCAGACTCAGCTAAGAATTGAGCTTGTAGATCGGTTTGAGCAACATTTTTTGACAGCGCATTCGCTTGTTGGCTCACTGACCATTGCTGATTGCGCATCTGGTTATATTCTGCTTCAGCAAGCTCGACTGCCCGCTGCGCATTGACCCATTCCAGTCGATAGGCTTCAACCACTTCAGGTGGTTCCCACTCGCGATCCTGCGCTTTTTGGTATTCATAAGCGGCACGGGTTTCGGCTTCGCGGGCTGCCTGGAGATTGATCTCGGCTGCAGTTAACGAAGGGATTTGTGCTTGCGTGCTTTGTACTTGGGCTTCACCTGCGGCCACAGCCAACTCTGCTGTTGCCAACTGCTGTTGGTAGGCGGCTTCGGCTTGATCTAACTGAATTTGGGCAGTTTGTAGAGCGGTTTCGTAAGGGGTGGGGTCCAGGCGGGCAATAATATCTCCAGCCTGGACAATGCTGCCGGGACGTACATTGAGTTCGAGCAAACGGCCGTCTACATCGACACCCAGCATCTGTTCCTGGACGCCTACCAATTGTCCAGGAGCGGTCACTGTTTGGGCCACACTTCCCCGAGTGACCGGCACGGTAATCGGTGTAGGTTCAGGTAGGGTGGCTGTCGTTTGTCTGTTTTTGTAACCTTGGAAAGCTGCGATGGCAACGGCCGTTGCCCCGAGCAGTAAAGCGAGTATAAAAATGAGTCGTCGCATCAAAAAAACCTCCATATGCATTGAGTATCACATAAGGAGGTTGCAGGTAGGTTATGGGCTGGTTACAGCTTGGCAAGCAGTGGTTACAATATCGTAATCAGGGTACGAGTCTGTATCCTACACCGGGTACAGTCAAGATGAGATTGGGTTTGCTGGGGTTTAGCTCCACTTTTTCACGTAGTCTGCGAATGTGGACATTGACTGTGCGTTCATTGTCGATATCGGCATTGGTTCCCCAAACGGCATCTAAAATTTGGCCCCGACTAAGTGCTTGTCCTGGATGGCGCGCTAAATAGGCCAGCAGTCGCAGTTCAATGGGGGTCAGGTCAATACGCCTCTCATCACGCCAAACCGCACCCTTGTCCAGGTCGATCACCAGGTCGGCGGCATGCAGTTGGTTGCCACTGCTGGTCGACAGTTCGCCATACGCACGTCGCAGCAGGGCCCGAATGCGCGAGAGTAGTTCGCGTAGGCTAAATGGTTTGGTGACGTAATCATCGGCGCCCATTTCTAAACCCAGCACTTTGTCGACCTCTTCACGCCGCGCGGTGAGCATGAGGATCGGTTGGCGTAGTTGCAGTTGGCGCAGTTGGCGGCAGACATCAAAGCCATTTGTATCCGGCAGCCGCACGTCGAGAATAATCAGATGCGGATGCTGCTCGCGGGCGTAGTTGATACCAGAACGGCCGTTTTCACGCCAGGCAACTTGAAAGTTGGCTTGTTCTAACCCATCGATCAAACTTTGGGCTACGGCACGATCATCTTCAATGAGCAGAATGTTACGATAATTGTTCATCTGCATTCCATCTTAACATTCACTGTTTTGTGTGACAACTTCAGTTTAAGAGTCATCAGGGCTTTTCCGTAGTCCTGAGCACGGCCGAAGGGAATCTCACTGGTAAGATATTACTT